>CAIOCC010000162.1 GCA_903856555.1 uncultured Bacteroidota bacterium | reverse complement strand
CTACCACGGCCAAGCGCTCACCCTGCCGAATTCGTAGACTCACCCGGTCCAGGACCTGGACCTCCGGCCTCGAAGGATAGGCAAAGGATACCTCCTCCAAAACCAGGGCATCGGGTTCCTCTCCATCCGATCCTCGGAGGTAGGGAGTGGACGCCAAGGATGCACCTTTCTCGGCCCATACCTCGTCCTCGGTGGGCTCTTTGAGCAAATCCGAAACCCGCTCGGTGGCGCCCAATGATTTTTGGAGCTGACCGTACAATTCAGCAAAACTGCCCATGGCCCCACCCACAAAAGTGGCATAAAGCACAAAGCCTGTCAATTCCCCCACACTCATTTGTCCTTCCTGAACCATCCCCGCACCGTACCACAAAACCAAAACCACCGTTCCAAACAAACCAAAAACAATAAAAGCCGCAAAGGCTCCTCGGTACCAAGCCGCCTTCATGACTTCACGAACCGTGGCCTCCAAACCGGTCCGGTACCGAGCTCCTTGCAAGACCTCGCCGGTATAGGCCTTGACCATCGCAATGGACTGCAGGGTTTCTTCGACCACCACCTGGCTGTTGGCCAATTCATCCTGAGCCCTCCCCGCCAAGCGACGGATTTTGCGACCAAAAACCACGGCAACCAAAACCAACAAAGGCAAGATCATTAACAAAAACAGGGTTAGGTTCCATGACGTATACACCAACAAGGCCAGGCCTCCAACCAATACCAAAACCTGCCGCAACCATTCGGTCAAGGTGGATGAAACGGCATCCTGAATTTGGGATAAATCCGAACTGAGACGGCTTTGGAGTTCCCCAACGCGATGCTTCATGTAGAAGCTCATGGGCATCCGTAACAAATGATCAAAAACGGCGGAGCGGGCATCCGCCAAAACCTTTTCGGCCACTTCGATCATCGTCCGAATGCGCACAAAGGACAGGACCGCCTGCACAGCCAACAAGGCGCCCAAGGCCAAGGCCAAGTGCTGCATATTCCAGGACGATTTTCCCGGGTTCAAGGCGCTGTCCAGCATGCGCCCCATGAGCCAAGGAAAGGCCAACGAAAGCAGGGTTCCAATCATCAAAAGCAATGCGCTCAGCAACAAACGAACACGATACGGTTTCACGTACGGTAGTACCCACCGAACACTGCGCCACTGATCGGCCCGGATGCGCGACATTTGTTGGGGGGCATCGGTGCGATGATTGGAATTGAAGCGAGGTCTTGCCAAGGGGTCGTTAAGGGTTAAGGGAGGGAAGGTCTTCGGGCATGTCCAAGGACGGTTGGAAACGGATGGTAATCATCCAGTACAATTGGAGGGGGTGACGGGTCCGCCAGGCTGGATCGGTCCAAGACTCCCCGTAGCGCATGTAACGCTGCAGACCCTGCTGATCCCAATCCAGGCATATATGCTCCCGAAAACCCATCCCAATCAACCATCCGTCCTCCAAATCTTCGGCCCATTCTTCGTAATACGCATCATCGTCCCCGTGAAAATTCAGGACATTTTCGCCAATCAAAACAAATTTTTGAATACCCGCCGCCAAAAGCGGATCCACCAATTCGCGCTTCAACCACATCACATCGTTGCTCAAGGCATCGTTCCACTCGCCCATCAATTCAATAACTGCGAATCCAAGGGTGTATTCAGCGAACAAAACCTTGACATACAGGGTTTCGGACCCTAAGCTATCCCAATCGAGATGCAACAAATGATCGTATAACAAATGATAACCTTCTACAGGGCGCTCCTGACGAGCCAGAGGGTTCCAGCGATCCAGGTCTCCTTGGTACAAAGCGGTCCAACGGCCGTATGGTTCCAATAAATGCACGGCTAATCCTTGCCGGGTTGGTTGGGCCTCTGTCGATAGGCTTCCACAGCCCGGTGAACCTGGCCGTATTGACGCAGGTATTCGTCGGCTTGCTCCGCACCCAACCCGGTGGCCTCCATGATCATGCGCCGTGCCCTGTCCTGCAGTTTGAGATTGGACGGTCGAAGATGCGTCATCTTGTTGTCTTCCACCAGTCCCAACCCAATCATCACCGAGGTCGTCAGCATGTTCAGCACCAGCTTCTGGGCGGTTCCGCTTTTGAGCCGCGTTGATCCAGTCAAAAATTCAGGACCCACGGCCACCACGACCGGGTAGTCCGAACAAGTCAACAGCTCGGCCCCGGGATTGCAGGTCACACAACCCGTGGGGATCCCCCGTTGTTGGCAGGCCTTCAAAGCTCCCAGAACATAAGGTGTTCGGCCGGAGGCAGCCAGACCCACCACCGTATCCAAGGGCCCCGGTTGGTAGGCCTCCAAATCCTTCCATCCGGCTTCCTCATCGTCTTCTGCAAATTCCACAGCCTTGCGAATGGCCCCGTCCCCCCCCGCAATCAGGGCAATGACTTTGTCAAAATCCACGCCAAAAGTGGGCGGACATTCGCTGGCATCGACCACCCCCAAACGCCCGCTCGTTCCGGCGCCTAGGTAAAACAAACGCCCGCCCGCTTTCATTCCGCGGAGCACGGCCTCGGCCAGGGCCTGGATCTGCGGGAGAGCAGCGGCCACCGCCAGAGGCACCTTTTGGTCTTCTCCGTTCATCCTTTCCAGGATTTCTGCCAAACCCATGTGTTCCAAGTGCCGGTGCTCGGAAGCGGATTCGGTTAAAGAGCGTCCCGAGTTGGTGGCCGCATCCGACATGTGTTGACTGCCCATCATGTTTGCAAAGGTAGAATGCACAGGCACCCGGCCTGCGACGCTTACCTTTGGAAAAACAACGATTTTAACCTCCGCCCCATCGAAGCGAACCCCAACAACCGCGACCCCTTGCTCCGCACCCCCCAAGCGAGCCTCCGTCCTTCCACTTTGTTGAGTCGCTTTGGGTGGCTGGCCCTTGGACTGGCCGGAGGGATTTTTCTGCAGGTCGGCAGGGGTAACAACGGTGAACAAGGCTCCAAAATGAATTGGATCCGCGATTTGGTCCAAAATCGCTATGTGGATTCCCTGGATTTTGATTCCCTTGAAGCCGTTTCCGCACAAGCCTTGCTCAGCGAATTGGACCCCTTTTCGACCTATCTACCCCCCGTTGAGAAGCAGGCAGCCGATGAGGCCTTGGAAGGGAATTTTGACGGGATTGGCGTGGAGTTTAACCTGCTCAACGACAGCATCCGCGTTGTATCGGCTTTGCCTGGGGGACCCAGCGAACGCCAAGGGATTCGCTCCGGGGATCGTATTGTTCGCATCGATGCCAAACCGCTACCCGGCAGGGGATTGACCAACGAATGGGTGCTCAAGAATCTACGCGGGCCCCGTGGTAGCAAGGTTCGTCTAACCATTTTCCGCCCATCCGGTGCGCGATTGTTTGAATATGTTATCGTGCGCGATCGCATTGAAATCAAAAGTGTCGATTTGGCATGGCGCCCGGCCCCAGGCATGGCCCACTTGCGGATTAACAAATTTGGAGGACAAACCCACCGTGAGTTCTGCGAAGCCTTGAAAAGCCTACGCAAGGAGGGTCCTGTTGATCGGTTGCTGTTGGATCTCCGCGGCAATCCGGGAGGGTATTTGGAGTCCGCTGTTGCGATAGCCGATGAGTTTTTGGGTGGACGAAAATTGGTCACCTACACCAAAGGCTATCACCAGCCACGCCGTGATTACTACACAACGCGCGATGGCATCCACGAAGAGGGTGAATTGGTCGTGTTGATTGACCAGGGATCGGCCTCGGCGAGCGAGATCTTGGCGGGAGCCCTGCACGACCATCGCCGGGCCCGCTTGATGGGTCAGCGTTCCTACGGCAAAGCATTGGTTCAACAACAATTTGAACGAGGGGACGGGTCAGCCATTCGCCTGACCGTTGCGAGGTACTATACCCCGCGTGGACGCTGCATCCAGACCCCTTACCGTCCCAGCCAGAACGGGGACCTATCCACGGACAGCGGAGGTATCGCACCGGACTATTGGGCTCAACCCGGATACACGGCCTGGTCCGATGCCCATATTGCCCTCATGGAATCGGGTACCTTGGCCGAGGAAGCCCTGCGCATGGCCGAAACCGAAGAAGCCCAACGTATTAAACGCCAAGGTGCCTCCTCTTTTTTGGCCTCCTACCAGTGGCCGGAAAGCTCCGCCAAGGCCTTGGTCCAAAAACAGGTCCCCAGCCTCCAAAACAAGTCCATGGATCAGGCGGCTTGGGATGCCTTGCGCGCTTCTTTCAAGGCTCATTTGGGCCGAACCCTCTTTGGTCATACCGTCTACATGCAAGTCCTCGCCCAAAACGACCCGGTTGTTCGGCAGGCCTGCGCCTTGGACTAAGCCCTTGGGTGGGTGATGAGATAGGAAACTGGCGGGGGGCATTCAAAAAATTTTGGGCAAAAAAAAAGCCATCCCGAGGGATGGCTTCGAATCGTGAAGGTCCGATTACTGAGCAGGTGTAGCTGCAGCAGTGGTGTCGGTAGCAGTCGTGTCGGCAGCAGGAGCAGCCTCTTCAACTGGCATTTCTTCGGTGGTGGCCTCTTCAGCAGGAGCCTCCTCAGCGGCGTTGTTGCAAGCTACTACGAACAGGGTAGCGCTAACCATCAACATTGCAAGAAACTTGTTCATTGTATGGGGGTTTAAGTGAGGCAAAAGTACGACCCTTGATTGCTCGCTCCAAATATTTTGTCCATTTTTTTTGAATGACTGTCAACTTTTCTTGAAAAACAGCGAATTCAGGGGCTGGGGATGATTTTTTGGCGGCTGGTTAAGGACAAATACGTCCACAATAATAGACGCTCTCCCCAGGCGTTCTCCTTATTTCTGTCGAAAGTACAATTGGAGAGGGACCCCGCTGAAGTCGTAGCGAGCCCTAATTTTGCCCTCCAAGTAACGCTTGTAAGGCTCGCGGATGTACTGGGGCAGGTTGCAAAAGAAAACAAAGGTGGGTGTCGTTGTCTTGAGCTGGGTGATGTACTTAATCCGAATGAACTTGCCCTTGTAGGCAGGTGGTGGATAGGCGTCAATGACTTCCTGCATGTATTCGTTCAGAGGCGCGGTGGATACTTTGTGGGAGCGACGGGCTGCAACGGCCGCAATCTCCTCCAACAATTTGATCAAACGCTGCTTTTCGAGAGCAGAAATAAAGAGAACGGGCAGGTCGTTGAAGGGCGCCGTCTTGGCCAGGAGTTCATCCCGGGTGCGGTCCATGGTTTTGTGGTCTTTGGTGATCAGGTCCCACTTATTGACTGCCAGGATGATGCCTTTTTGGTGTTTTTGGGCCAAGTGAAAGATGCTAAGGTCCTGGGCCTGCAGGCCATCGCGGGCGTCCACCAACAAAACCACGACATCGCAGTCTTCCAGGGTACGCAATGTTCGCATGACCGAATAAAATTCAATATCTTCCTCCACCCTGGCTTTGCGCCTCAAACCCGCGGTGTCCATCATCAGGAAATGATGCCCAAAGGCTTTGAGCTCCGAATGAACGACATCCCGGGTTGTTCCTGCGACTTCCGAAACGATGCTTCGCTCCTCCCCCATCAAGGCGTTGAGCAAGGTGGATTTGCCCACGTTGGGTCGGCCGACCAAGGCAACCTTGGGGATGGCGGTTTCTTCGGGCTCGGCTTGGGCCGCCGGCAAACGCTGCAACACTTCGTCCAACAATTCCCCGGTGCCCGAACCCGTCTGCGATGAAAGGGTGAAGAGCTCGCCCAATCCCAACGAATAAAACTCGGCCGCCATGGGCAGGCGTTCCCCGTGGTCCACCTTGTTCACCACCAAAATCACCGGCCGACGAGAGCGACGCAGTTGATCCGCCAACTCGGCATCCAGGTCGGTAATCCCCGTTTGAACGTCGACCATCATCAACAACAAATCCGCCTGCTCCATGGCGGCCTTGACCTGACGATTGATCGCCCGTTCCATGGCATCCTCGCTCCCTTCCACAAAGCCCCCGGTGTCGATCAACGTGAAGGTCTGACCGTTCCATTCCACCATGGCACCGTGACGATCCCGGGTAACACCCGCCACATCGTCCACAATAGCTTTGCGAGATCCGGTCAGGCGGTTAAACAAGGTGGATTTTCCAACATTGGGTCGGCCTACAATAGCAACAATACGGCTCATGGTCTAAAAGGGTGGTTGAGTTGTTTTATTCGGCGGTATAACCAAAGTACTTGAGCATACGCTGATCATCCCGCCAATCGTTTCGGACTTTGACATGCAAGCCCAGGTAGACAGGTCTTCCCCAAAATTTCTCCATTTGTTGCCGAGCCGCCGTTCCGACCGCCTTGAGGGCCGACCCTTTGGCGCCGATAACAATGCCTTTTTGGCTATCCCGCTCCACGTAAATGGTGCATTCAATCCGAAGAATTTTCTCCTCTTCCTTGAACGATTCGGTTACAACATGCGATGCATAGGGGATTTCCTGATGATACTTCAAAAAAATCTGTTCGCGGACCCATTCCGATGCCATCACGCGATCGGTCAAGTCGGTCAATTGTTCTGGATCAAAATACGGGGGATGCACCGGCAAAACTTCCAACATCCAAGACCGCAGGGCGTCCACCCCCTCTCCGCTGACACAAGAGGTGGTCAGGGTCGGCAATCCAGCGAAGGCCTGCTGCCACAACGCAATCTGCTGGTCCCTGGCAGCTTGATCCAAGGTATCGGCTTGGTTGAGCACCAAAAGGATGGGCATGGTAGTCGGCAACAAACTAGGCAAAAACGATTCGGTACCCGGATCATCCCGCAAATCAGCAACCCAAGCCAGGGCATCCGCATCTTCCAAGGCCGTTTCGATGCTGCGGGTCATCATTCGTTGCAAGGCATAGCGGGCCTCGAGATAGCCTGGGGTATCCCCCAAGATCAATTGATACCCCTCCCCCTGCAACATACCTAGGCAACGGGACCGGGTTGTTTGGGCTTTGGGGGTGACAATGGAAAGGGGTTCCCCTACCAAGGCGTTTAATAAACTGGATTTGCCGGCGTTGGGTTTCCCCAATAAATTGATAAAACCCGCTTTGAAATCAGGGCCAAAGGCGGCATCCGAGCCGGACGTTACGGGTTGGGTTGGGTTGGTTGGGTTCATAGGAGGTGGTCCAAGACGCCCAGGAAACCCCCAGACGCATCATCGGCCACAAATATCGTCCATAATTTGGGGAGCAAAGAAATAAATCGTATCTTTGCAGTCCAATTATTGCGGGGTAGAGCAGTTGGTAGCTCGTCGGGCTCATAACCCGAAGGTCGCTGGTTCGAGTCCGGCCCCCGCTACAACCCCAAAGCCGACCTATAGTCGGCTTTGTTCTTTCAAGGCTCAAGGTCTCGTAGTACAACGGATAGTATGTGGGTTTCCGGAACCTAAGATGCAGGTTCGATTCCTGCCGAGACCACTAGTTTTTTTAGTAAATCAAAAAGGGCCAACCCATCCGGATTGGCCCTTGATTTTTGTTAGCGGGTGCGCAATGTCTTTTGATCATTGCAGGCTTTGTTTTTATTGTTTTACAAAACGGCGGTACTCGCGTTTGCCTTCCCGATCCAGGGTGAGAACATAGGTTCCCAGGGGCCAGTCTTGGACGGCAATGGATTCGCGTTGGGTTGCAGAACCCAGCTTGAAGGGTTGTGTTAGGATAACCCGACCTGTCAAATCCATGATTCGCAAAACAGCAGGTCCTTGACCCGCGCCCAAGACCAGGTGCAATGTTTCGCGCACTGGATTGGGATAAAGTTCCAGACTCTGCTGGGGAATGCTTGAAGACGTTGCGGTGGAGGCCTGCCGAGGAGCACCGATGCCACCGCCCGATGAGCGCAAGCTGCTGGCCACCAAGGTATCACAACGAGTGGAGGTGCATGCCCCGGCGGTATCGGTCACGGTTAAACAAACGGTGTACGAAGCGGCCGACGCGTAGGTGTGACGAACCGTAGGACCGGTGGCCGTGGTGCCGTCCCCAAAGCTCCAAGCATACGTCATTCGAGCCATGGCAGGACGAACCGAGAACATATAACCCAAAGGTTGGGTATCGGTTGTTACAAGGTAACGGGCTTGGCAAGGTGATGGAGGTGGAACAGGTCGGGGATTCGTGATGATGCGGGGGCGGCGGTAACCTGGAACGGAAATCCGCAACCAAGCGGTATCGGTGCAAGAAGTTCCGGTGGTAGTGCCTGGGCGGGATACCGCCAAGACAACGACATAGGAACCTGCAGCGCTGTAAGTATGGGATGGATTGCGTCCGTTTGAAGTGGCGCCGTTGCCAAAATTCCAGGAATATTGCGCCGTCGTATCCTGCATGACCGAGCGAAACTGCACCGTAAGGGTCGTGTCAATCCTGGCCCCAAAACGGGGATTGCAAGGAATGCTCCAAGGGTTGGAAATCGGTGGACGAGGGGGCATGGGCACATTGACCACACGGGATTCGGTGTCGGAGCAGGCTGCGCCGGCCGAAGTCGCCAAACGCGTCACGACCAAACGAACGGTGTACATGCCACCGGAGGCGTAGGTATGGGTTGGAGAGACTTGGGTTGAAAGGTTGCCATCCCCAAAGGACCAGCGGTAGGTCCAAAGGGTGTCCACAACAGCTGGGGCAAAACGAACGGCCAAGCCCGTATCAGGACGAAACGAAAAGGCAGCATTGCAGGGGCGCAAGGGCGGTGGAGGCGGTGGATTGGGGATACGAATCCGACACTGCACTGTGAAATTGCGGGTAAACGCGTTGCTGCCGTTGTAAACCACCGAATCCAAGTAAACCTGGCCGGAACAGTCCGTGACGCGCATTCGCAATGTCCCAGAGGCCCGTCCCAAAACACGCAATGAATAAAAACCGTTATTAGTGGTTGATGTAAAACCAAAAACAAAAGGCTGGGCTGCGGTATCCCAGACCATCACCTGGGCTCCAACGACCCCGAGGCCTGCGGTATCCACAATACGACCGGTCAACATCAACTGAGAACGCATCGAAGGAGAAACTTGGGCACCTGCCCAACCTACCAAAAGCAGGTTTAGGAGCAAAAAGAGGCGGATTTTCATCATATCTATTGGTTTTGAGCCTATTGGACCCTAAGGTAGGCCTCATGTTTAATTCCCTGGCCTCCCTGCAACAATTTTAATCCCCCCTTTAGCCCCCCCTTTTGCTCAGCTTGGGAGGAACCTTTGAACACAGCCGAAAATACTTAGGAGACGCCTTAAATACTTAGGAGACCTCCGAACGGTTTTTGCGACGTGCCGAACGACGACCGACCAGGAGCGGCCAGGCAAAAACCGCCAAAGTGAGCATCGAAAAGCCCATATCCGCCCAATGACCGGCTTCGGGATGGCCCAAAGCCGAACCTATCATGGGTAGATCGCCGGCCCGGACGGCAACCCAATCGCCCAAACATAATTTGAGTCCCAGAATTCCGATGACCAAATAGGCTGAGTGCTCCAAACGAGGGTAGCGTTCCATCAGTCCAATAAAATACTGCGCCACAAAACGCATGGCCAGGATACCTATGAAAACCCCAAAATAGAGCAAGATCAAGGCCCCTTGCTTTTGTTCAGGACTGGCCTGCAGGCCGGGGTCCGCAAAAGCGACGGCCACCAACACATTATCCACCGAAAAGGCCAAGTCCATTAATTCGATGCTGAGGACCGTCCACCAAAAGCCCCGCTGTTTGCCCTGCCCCCCGTCAACCCCTTCGGTGATTCCTCCACCTTTGCTACCAAAATGCCGGTAGGCCAAGTACAAGAGGTAGGCTCCGCCCAATGGCTTGATCCACCACAGGTTCAGCATCCAACCGGCCAACAACAAACACAAACCCCTGAAGACATAAGCCCCTATCAATCCGTATCGCAAGGCCTT
>CAIOCC010000161.1 GCA_903856555.1 uncultured Bacteroidota bacterium | reverse complement strand
TGATCCGGAATCTCAGTTGACCGTGAAGGAGATTGACAAGGCTGTGATTCTTCCCAATTTACAGGCCGATTTATTGGAACAAGGTCAACAATCCCTGGTCTCGTATTTTCCAACGCAGACGGTGTTATGGCACAGCAATTGGTCCATGCTCATGGCCTCGGCCGAAGAACGCTGGAACGGGGTGCCCGATGATTTGCAGCGGTGGTTGACCAGCCCGGACGAGTGGTTTGATTTGTTGATGGGTTTCAAAAGAGTTCTTTTGGAAGCGGACGGCGGACAGGACCCCCGAACCAAAGCGGCCTATGGGTCGGGCCCTTCCTACAAATGGACCTTTCGTACCGCGGAACAACCCGTGATGCGCAAGCAATTTGACCGCTTGGTTGCGACGGGTCGGGAACTGTCCGAACAGGGTTACCGACTTTTTCTGTGCGGTGATAACCCCAAGCAAATGGAGCGCCTGGATCAAATTCTGGAGGATTTGCAAGCGGGTTTCCGCATGCAACCCTTGCCGCTGGGCTTGCATGCTGGTTTTACGGACCACGATCAAGCCGCGGTTTTTTGGACGGAACACCAGCTCTTTGAGCGTTTTCATAAATACAAAGTGCGGGGTCGTACGTCCGCTTCCGAAAAGTTAACCCTCAAAGAAATTCTCGATTTCAAACCGGGAGACTACGTTGTACACATGGATCACGGGGTCGGCAAATACGCCGGCATGGAGAAAATACAAGTCAACGGTCAGTGGCAAGAAACGATACGAATTAGTTACCGGGACGACGATTTGCTTTATGTTAGCATTCATTCCTTGCACAAGGTTTCTCGCTATTCCGGCAAGGACGGCACCCCGCCCAAAATTCATAAACTGGGATCCGATACCTGGGATAAACTCAAAACCAAAACCAAGGCCCAGGTCAAGGACATCGCCAAAGACCTGATCGAGTTGTACGCCCGGCGAAAAGCCTCCAAGGGGCATGCCTTTCCCCCGGATAATTACCTGCAGCACGAGCTGGAAGCCTCGTTTTTGTACGAAGACACCCCCGATCAAAGCAAAGCCACCGAAGCGGTCAAAGCGGACATGCAAAAAGCCTTCCCCATGGATCGATTGGTCTGCGGTGACGTGGGGTTTGGCAAAACCGAGGTGGCTATACGGGCGGCCTTTAAGGCGGCCTGCGACGGGAAACAAACCGCCGTCTTGGTCCCAACCACCATCCTTGCCTTGCAGCATGCGAGGACCTTTGCTTCGAGGCTCCAAGGACTGCCCGTACGGGTTGATTACTTGAATCGTTTTCGAACAGCGGCCGAAGTCAAAGGGGTTCTGGAGGATTTGGAAGCCGGTCGTATTGATATTTTGATTGGCACCCACAAAATCGTTGGTTCCAAAATCAAGTTCAAAGACCTGGGGCTCTTGATCATTGACGAGGAACAAAAGTTTGGGGTCGCCACCAAAGAAAAACTAAAAGCCATGAAGGTCTCGGTGGATACCTTGACCCTTACGGCCACTCCGATTCCCCGTACGATGCAGTTTTCGTTGCTGGGCGCCAGGGATTTGAGTGTGATATCGACACCCCCGCCCAATCGTCAACCGGTGCATACCGAATTGATGGTCATCGACGAAAACAAAGTCCGGGAGGCCATTTTGTTTGAGACCGACCGAGGGGGGCAGGTTTTCTTTGTACATAACCGCGTTCAGGGCATCGAAGGGGTGGCTGATTTGATCGGGCAATGGTGCCCGGGACTGCGTATAGGCGTTGCTCACGGTCAAATGCCGGGGGATATGATGGAAAAGATATTGTTGCAGTTTATTGAAGGCAAGCTCGATATTTTGGTGGCCACCAACATTATTGAATCTGGGTTGGATATTCCCAATGCCAACACTATTTTGATTAATCAAGCCCAAAACTTTGGGCTCAGCGATTTGCACCAAATGCGAGGTCGCGTGGGGCGCTCCAATCTCAAAGCTTTTTGTTATTTGATTGTGCCCCCTCTTTTTTCGTTAACGCAAGAAGCTCGGCGCCGCTTGCAAGCCATTGAACAGCATTCTGAATTGGGCAGTGGTTTTCAGATAGCCTTGAGAGACTTGGATATACGAGGGGCCGGTAATATGCTTGGAGGGGAACAAAGCGGATTCATTACTGAGATTGGATTGGAGCTTTTCCAAAAAATTCTGGACGAGGCTATTCGTGAATTGCGAACCACCGATTACGCGGATTTGTACGCCGATCAGCCTCTGGTCCCGCCGGCTACCGAGGTTTTGCTGGATACCGATGCTCCGGCTTTGTTGCCGGATTTTTATGTTCGTAACACTACAGAACGCTTGAGTTTGTACCGGGAGTTGGATGATTTGGAGAGCGAAAATGCATTGGACGCCTTCGAAGATCGCCTGACAGATCGTTTCGGGCCTCTGCCCGAACAGGCTCAGTTGTTGCTGGCTTTGATGCGTTTACGGATGCAAGGTGGTCGTTTGGGATTCGAAAAAATGGTTTGGCGCAAAGAAATGTTCAAAGCCCATCTACCAGACGGAAGTCGGCAAGACTATTACCAAGGCCCTGTATTTGGGGCGGTTTTGCAGGCGGTTCAAGAAAAGCCAGGCAACTGGGTCTTGCGTCAACAGGGTTCCACCGTGCAGATGGTTTACCAGCACAAAGTCTCGGTCGAATCCCTTTATAAGATGTTGCGTGATTTGGCGGATGCCGCCGGTTGCTGACACTCCTTGGTTTGTCCCAAGGCCTTTACCATAACATAAGACCGGCGATCGCGCTGAGCAAAACGATTTTGAGGAGACGCTGAGCCGTATGCAGGCGTTGGGTTGCCATGGAGTTGAGCAGCACGCCCAAAGCCCCGAGGACCATGATCAGTTGAGCGACCAAGAGGTAAGGAAAGAAGGGATGAACGCGGCCGTACAGCGACAACCAGAGAATAGGCGGTAAGAATCCAATCGGAGATAACAAAAGAAGATTTCTGGTTTTGCGAAGGCCCAAAACCACTGGCACGGTGCGGTAACCGTAGATGGCATCACCTCGTACGTTTTGGCAGTCTTTGATGAGACCCCGAATCCACTCCAGCACCCCGACATAGAATACAAAGACGAGGGTCGGGATATTGGCATCCCGGTAATAAAGCACCAACGCCATAAAGGCGGCCAAGAGTAGGAGGATGGAGGCGGCATTCCCCAAGAGCGGGATTCGTTTGAGTTTGTGGGAATAAAGCCATAAACCCATTCCGTAAAGGGCGTAATAGGCCAAAAAACGAAGGCCAAGGGGCCAGATGACCAGTATCGTCAACAGGCTCAAGGCTACCCAGGCCTGAAGGGCTTGGGAGGGGCGAATGACCCGGCCCATGATGACCTTGGACGGATGGTTGGCCATGTCCTTTTCGAGGTCATAAAACGCATTGAGAAGGTAACCCCCCGCCAACATCAACGCTGTTCCGCCTACTATTAACCAAAGTTCCCGGTCCAACAAAAAACGCCAACCAACCGAGGTTGCCTGATCCAGCAAAAAAGCGGCGGCCAACAATTGGGCCACGGCGACCATGGCCAAATTATACCATCGTACCAAGCCCAAAAAGGCCAGTCCACGCAAAAATCGAAGTTGACGGGCAGCCCCAGGTTTCAATTCAGGGCCTAACGGTTCAGAACCGGTGGATGACACGGAGTTCGTAGGCATCCAACAAGCGCTGGGTTTGTTCAAGATCCCTGGTAAAACCCAAGAGATAACCACCTCCACCTGAGCCACATAGCTTGAGGTAGTAGACCCCGCTGTCGATTCCTTGTTGCCAAACTTGCCGGAATTTTTCGGGAATCATGGGTTGAAAATGCTGAAGTACGAGGTGAGAGAGGGATCGTAGGTTTTTGAACAAAAGCCCTGGTTTGCCATTCAAAAAGGCCTTGATGCATTCGTTGTTATACTGATTGAATTCCTGGCGGATCATTTGGCGGAATCCTTCGTGTTTGAGCTTTTCGAGGAAGACCGAAACCAAGGGTTGGGTCTCGCCGGGCTGCCCGGTATTCAACAAGAAAATAGCCCCTTGTCCGTCCGGCGCTTCGCGTGGCAGGGTGACCTGGCCCAAGCGCCGGTCGCGGTCCATGAGCATGGGTATTTTGAGGTAACAAATCAGCGGGTCCATGCCCGAGGAACGTCCGTGAAAAAAGGACTCCATCCGACCCAAGCGGGCCTTGATGTCTTGAATGGCATCCGGGTCTTGGAGGGCGCTGTTGAGATCAAGGTTTGCAGGCCCGTATTGCTCATAAACCGCCGCTACCAGAGCCCCGGAACTTCCGACCCCAAACCCTTGAGGGATATTGGATTCAAAATGAAGTCCGGCCTCCAAATCGCGATTCAAGCGATCTATATCCAGGCCTAGAACGGCCGGGGAAAGTCCGCCGAGGTAGCTCGCAAATGCTTTGAGACTGGTATTGCTGGCTTTTTCGGCTTCGCTTAGGGCAGGGCCGGCTTTGAAACGCCCCTGAAAATGTTCAAAAGGAATGGACAACCCCATGGCATCCTCCATGATGCCGTATTCCCCAAAAAGCAGGACTTTGGCGTAGTAAAGGCTGTTTTGGAGGGGGGATTTCACCATGTGGTCTTAGGATGGAAGGGTTAAGGGTCGAGGACCGGCCCCCAAACGGTCCCAAAGGTACGAATCCGGGCCTAGGATTGCAGCAATCTGTTTATCAAGCAGTTCCATGGCGTCGTTTTGGGCGTTGGCCGGAAACAACAAATGAATATTGGCTCCGGCATCCAGGGTAAAAAACAATGGAACCTTCTTTTGGTTTCGGAATCGTCGGATTTGTTCCAGTATTTCCAGGGTTTTGGGTTTCATAAGCAAGAAAGAAGGCCGGGAACAAAGCATCATGGCATGAAGGGTCAAGGCCTCGGATTCCACCAAATCTCCAAAGGCCCACCACAGTTCGTCGTCCGAGACCGAAGAGGCCGACTTTAGAAGGGCATTGAGCTCCCCCACCCGCTCGTTGCCTTGTTTGAAACGAGCTTCGGCGTACGGATGTTGGTTCATCAGACCGTGGCCGGCACTGGATGAAACCGACTTTTCCCCTCGATCCACCAGAAGGACCACGTCTTGTATGTCGTGGAAGGTCGGATGAATTTGGTCCATCCCCAGAGGTACTGCCCAGCGATCATCGCTGCCCTCCACAGCCTCGTGCCGACCCCAAACCGTAAAGCCACCGTAGACCGAACGACACGCGGAGCCCGATCCCCTGCGGGCCAGGTTCGATGCCTGTCTCCAAAAGTCAGCATCCTGGGCCGCATCCGTAAGGTCGAAGCCCCCCTTCATGGCCCGATCCACGCTCACCAAGCCCAAAGCCAGGGCACCCATGGCCGATGCCGAAGAGGCAATCCCGCTGCTGTGTGGGAAAGTGTTATGGGATTCAATTTTCAAGACTGTATTTTTCAGCCAAGGCAGAACATCGTGTAGACCGTTAAGGTAGGTTTGGATTTTGGCTTCAAAGGTCGGCTTTGGTTGGCCATCGAAGAGGAATTCGAGACGAGGTTCGGCATCAATCTGGTACGCAATAGAGGTTTGAGTAACACAGGATGACAAAGTAAAACTCAGGGATGCATTCGCGGGGATTTGACCCTCAAACTTACCCCAATACTTGACAAGGGCAATATTCGAGGGGCATTCCCAAGCGATGGTGGAGGGCTCTTTTTCTAACATAATTTGGGAAATCAATTTTGGGATATTTGAATCAGGTCTTCCAAAGGATAGGAGGTCCAATCCAAGTGATTATCAAGCCATTCCATGGCCAATGAGGGTTGATCCGACGCGGCCAAAAAAAGATCGCCTCCCCAGGCCCCCAGGCTTTTGAGCCGGCCAGGAAAGCCGTGGCCTTCCAAGGTATGGAGGGAAGGCTGTCCCAAGACGCCTTCCAGTATAAGGTCGTGATCTTGAAGGAGCTCCAACATTTCCTGAATGGTGGGGCCTTTGGCCAAGGCTTCGCTGATTTGCGAAATACGGGGAACAGCTTGGATTCGCGTTTGCAGGCTAAGATTCCGGTATCGGGATACCTCGGCCGATGAGATTTGTTTGGAACCCGGGTCCACCAGACGTAACATGGAGCCGGGAGGAATGCGAAAATCCAAGGGTTGGATTTGGAGCGGCTCGCGGTTGTACAACATACTTCGACCGCTTAGGGCAATTTCAAGATCGTATCCCGATCCGTTTTGGACCATCGCATAGAGTCGCCGTGCATCCACACTCCACCATTCCGCTAACAAGGCGATCAAAGTTGACGATGAACCCAAACCCCATCGCCGAGGAAACTCGAGGGAGGTGGTGACGCGAAGCCCCGTTTGGGCCAAGGAAAGGACCGGTGCATGCTTGGAGCTCGTCGTGGGGCTTGATTCCGCAAACTGTTTTTCGGAGGCCAAGTCCCAAGCGGCTTGTAGCCCTTGCATCAAGCGTTGATTTTCAGGAACCTCCGCCGAATCAGGGGCAAGTGACCAGCGCCCGTTCTCCAAAACCAGGCCGGCCTCCATCCAAGGCTTCCCATCCATATCCAAGGCCGTCCAGCGCAGGGTCCCTGGCTTGGCCGTGGAATTGGTCTCGACGGAGAGGGATTGCCCGTGGCGCGATACCAAGCCCAAAGCCGTTGCCCCGTCCAGCACGAGGTATTCCCCGCTCAGAAGAATTTTGCCTGGAACACGTTGGCTAAAAAGGATGGACTCGGCCATTCCTTAGGATTCCATGGAGGACGAATCCGGGGACAGCAAAATCAAACCAGGATCGGGAACCCGGGGACCCCGAAGTCGCTCCACAAAAGCTTTGACCTCGGCATAGGCCACCACTTTGTCACTGAAATAGACCTTGGCCTTTTCTTTTTGAACTTCGGTGGCGCCCAGGCCGTTGAGGATATTGAGCAGGTGCATTTTCATGTGCCCCTTTTGAATACCCGAACTGACCAGGGATTTGAGAGCCGAAAAATTCTGAGCCAAACCCACCGCCGCTGTAATTTGCATGAGTTCTTGGGCGTTGGGATTTCCTAACAATTCATGCGAAAAGCGCACCATGGGATGCAGTCCCGTTAATCCACCGACCGTTCCCAGGGCCAGGGGAATATCAATCCAAAAGCGAAAAACCCCCTCCTCCACCGCGGCATGGGTGAGGGATCGGTATTGGCCATCCCGTGCGGCATAGGCATGCGCACAGGCCTCAACAGCCCTAAAATCATTCCCGGTTGCCAAAACCACTGAGTCGATACCGTTCATAATTCCTTTGTTATGGGTGACCGCACGATACGGCTCCAATTCCGCAACACGAACGGCCCGCAGGAATTTGTTTGCAAATTGTTCCGGGGAAAGTTCCGGGACATCGTTGAGTTCAGTTACAGGGCAAGAGACCTCGCAACGAACCCGGCATTCCGGGGTATAATTGCTAAGGATGCACATCAGGATTTGTGCCTGGCGATGTTCATCGGCAAGACCAGCGGCGCCGGCAAGAAATTCAGAAAATATTTTGGAGGATTGTTCCAACAACGTGTTGATGAAATTCGCCCCCATGGCATCGGCGGTCTCAAATCGAAAATCAAGTTGGAAATAATCGGTTTCTTCCTCGGATTTGTCCACCAATTCAATGGCGACAATTCCCCCACCGCGCTGCCGCATGTTTTGGGTAAGAGGGGCGGTTTGCTCATGGATCAGGGATCGAAGGGCCGGCAGTTGTTCCTGCAGCCAAGACACGGGGCCGGTCCACAAAAAATGCACCTGACCCACTTTGGTTGTCGAGAGGACTTCGGCTTTGAAACCGCCACGCTGAGCCCAGAAGGCGGCACTTTTGGAGGC
>CAIOCC010000160.1 GCA_903856555.1 uncultured Bacteroidota bacterium | reverse complement strand
GGCCTGTTGTTGGCGCTGGATCACAAAGATTACCAAGTCCTGCATTTGACATCCAACGCCGTTCGGCGGATGAGCGAAGGAGAATTATTACAAATCGAAAAGGCCCGCAAGCTGGACATTACCGAAGAGGTTTATTTTCAAATTATTTCTGCCAAAACGGCCAGCCTCATGGCTACCTGTTGCGCGGTGGGTGTGGCGTCCGTTCTTGGTGAATCGGAGGAGGGAGTCAAGCGCGTTGAAGAGGCCCGTCAATTTGGAGAAACCCTGGGCCTGGTTTTCCAGATGAGGGATGATTTGTTGGACTTTGACGGTCATCGCACGGGCAAGGCGCCTTTGGCGGATATCAAAGAAAAAAAGTTGACGCTGCCCCTGATTCATGCGTTGGGTCAGGTTTCCTGGTTGGAACGGCGTCGTTGGATTGGCCTGATCAAAGGGCAGCCCGCGGACCCTCGCAATGTGAGTCGGATTGTGGAGTTCATTGAGTCCAGTGGAGGCTTGGCCTATGCCCGTCGGGTTATGCAGGATTTGGTGGAAAAAGGTCAGCGTCAATTGGCGAGCTTTCCGGCCGGCTCGGCTCGGGACAGCCTGGGGGCCTTGCTGGTCTTTGCCGCTGAGCGGGATCATTGACCGGACCCTTCAAAAGGATCCTCAAGAGGGGTTGTCCTGCTTGATTTGAGTTAGGATCGCTTCAACGATCTCTCGATGATTGGCCAAACGGGGAACCTTGTGTTGGCCTCCGAGTTTGTTTCGAGAGGCCAGCCATCGATAGAAGCTCCCCTCCGGAAGTACGACCACTTCGGGTTCCAGCAGAGCCAGGTTTTTGTGTCTTTTGGCATCGTAATCTGAGTTGCTCAATCGAAGATTTTCGTCCAAAATCTGAATAAATCGCTGCAGATTATCGGGGGCCGTTTCAAATTCAATGAGCCATTGGTGAAGACCGGCATGCCCTTGCTCCAAAAAGAGTGGAGCTGCGGTATAATCCCTGACCTGGGCCCCGCAGGCTTTGGAGGCGGCTCCAATGGCGGTTTCAGCATTTTCGGCCATTAACTCCTCCCCAAAAGCATTGATAAAGGAACGGGTTCGACCCAAAACCCGGATCGTATAGGGTTGGGTGGAGGTAAAGGTGACGGTATCCCCTACTTGGTATCGCCAGAGGCCGCTGTTGGTGGAAATAACCAAGGCGTAGGCTTGTTGGGTTTGGACCTGGTCCAAGCGTAGGACCGTGGGCTTGGCATGATCGATTTCTTCGAGGGGAATGAATTCGTAGTAAATACCGTAATCCAACATGAGCAGCATTTCATCTCGGTGCGGTTCCAGCGCCAACCCAAAAAATCCTTCGGAGGCGTTGTAGGTTTCCAGGTACCAGGTTTTGTCCGAAGGAAAGAGACGGTGGAATTGCGCCCGATACGGGTGGAATCCAACCCCGCCGTGGAAGTAGACTTCCATATTCGGCCATATTTCCAGCATGTTTTGTTTGCCGGTCTTTTCCAATATTTGACGACAGATCAAAAGGATCCACGTGGGCACCCCGGCCATGTTGGTGACGTTTTCTTTGAGGGTTTCCTGAATGATGCGATCCATCTTTTGTTCCCAATCGCCCATCAGGGCGACCGATAAATCGGGGGTTCGGATAAAGTCAGCCCAAAAAGGCAGGTTGTGCATCAGCAATGCCGACAAATCGCCCGTAAAGCTGTTGGTATTTAAGGGGTTAATAGCCTGACTACCCCCGATCGTTAGGCATTTTCCTTCAAAGAGGGCGTTATCAGGTCGGAGATTGCAATACACCGATAACAAATCTTTGGCGCCTTTGAAATGGCAATCCTGCAAGGCAGACTCGCTGACGGGAATGAACTTGCTGCGGTCGTTGGTGGTGCCGCTGGATTTGGCGAACCACCGTATTTCGCCGGGCCATAACACCGAACTTTCGCCCTCCATGCTACGTTGAATCCAGGGAAACAAATCTTCGTAGGTATTCAACGGTACCTGTTTCGCAAAGTCATGAGGGCCTTGTAGGTTGGCATAACCGTATTGTTCACCCCATGCGGTGGTTTTGGCCTTGGCCAAAAGTCGTTGCAAAACCTCGTTTTGGACATCGTGCGGGTAGCGCATGAAGAGCTCCATCTGGTGCATTCTTTTTTTGAACCACCACGAAACCAGCTGATTAAAAACTGACACGGCCTTAGGGGATGAAGGATTCCTCAGACCGTTTGGTCAAAGGTTTTGCGTTTGAATTCAAAATTCCGACCCAGGTACAATCGGCGTACTTCGGGGTCATCGGCCATGGATTCGGTTGTTCCTTGGCGGAGGATTTTGCCTTCAAACAACAAAGTAGCCTGGTCGGTGATGGACAAGGTTTCCTGAACGTTGTGGTCGGTGATGAGGACTCCAATGTTACGGCGTTTGAGGGCGAATATAATTTGTTGAATGTCCTCCACTGCAATGGGGTCGACGCCTGCAAAGGGCTCGTCCAATAACATAAAGGCCGGATCGGTGGCCAGAGCCCTGGCCATCTCGGTGCGGCGTCGTTCGCCGCCGCTCAGCAAGTCGCCGCGGGTCCGGCGAACGCGTTCCAGGTTGAATTCGGCGATCAGGCTTTCGGTCTTTTGGGCTTGGGCCACGCGGTCCAGGTCGGTTAATTCCAAAATGGAGCGAATATTGTCTTCCACGCTAAGTTTTCGAAAGATGGAGGCTTCCTGAGGCAGGTAACCGATGCCCAAACGAGCCCTTTCGAACATGGGAAGTTGAGTCAAATCTTTTTGATCCAGCAAAACCCGTCCGCTATCCGGTTTGACAAGGCCGACGAGCATGTAGAAACAGGTGGTTTTGCCGGCGCCGTTGGGCCCCAAGAGACCAACGATCTCGCCTTGTTGAACCCGCAGGCTAACGGATTGCACCACGGCGCGGCGACCGTAGGTTTTGGAGATGAGTTCGGCCCTGAGTTCCATTTTATTCACCGCAAGGTCGAAGATCGAGGATTCGTAATTGCATGTCGGATTGGCCCCTGTAAAAGTTTTCGTCCAGGCTGTAGGCGATGTCAAAGGGCAAGCCCTTGGCCAAGAGGGGTAGCAGGGCTGCCTGCCCAAAAGCAATGGCCGGGAGGGATGTCCGTCCGTCCTTTTGCTGCAGGCTCAGGCTCAGGTGATTTTGACCAACAATGCGGGGCGATCCGGGAGAAGCATAGACACCCCGGGAACAAAAGACAGGTTGTCGGTTGCCTTGTCCAAAGGGAGCGAATTGCTTTAGAATACGAAAGAACTTGAGGGTAATCACTTCCAAAGGCATTTCGAGATCTATGGGCAGCGAAGGTCTTTGTTGCCAAGGTTCCAGCGTTGCGGCGACGGCTTCTTCAAAACGTTGGCAGAAATCCTCGTAAGCCGATGCCTTCAGGGTCAGGCCTGCCGCGAATTTATGGCCCCCGAATTGTTCGATGGTATCAGCGCATTGTTGCAGGGCGTTGTACAAGTCAAAACCCTGTACGGAACGGGCGGAACCGGTCATTTTTTCACCCTCCAAGCAAAAAACTACGGTCGGTTTGTAAAAGCGCTCCACCAAACGCGATGCCACAATCCCAATCACGCCTTTGTGCCATTCGCTGCCACAGACCACCGTGGTCATCTTGTTCTCGGATTGGTGCATCGTCAAAGCCTGATCAATCGCAATCCGTGTTATTTCGGTGTCTGTATCCCGGCGATCCAGGTTGCTGTTTTCGATTTCAGCCGCTAAACGGGCGCATTCTTCAGGGTCTTCGCTGATCAGTAGTTGAACAGCCAGGCGCGCATCGCCCATTCGGCCGGCTGCGTTAATTCGAGGCGCAAGTCCAAAGATCACATCGCCAAGGTCGAGGGTTGGCTTACGGTTTTTGTAATGTTGCAACATTGTCCATATGCCGATGGATGGGTTGTTATTTAACTTCTGGAGACCGTAATGGGTCAGAACCCGGTTCTCGCCTGTCAAAGGGACCATATCGGCTGCGATGCTAATCGCCACCAATTCCAATTGATCCAAGAGTTCCGACATCGGCCACTCAAAACGATGGCAGAGGGCCACCAGAAATTTGAAGGCCACACCGCAACCGCTCAGATCCTTGAAGGCATAGGGACAGCCCGGTTGGAGAGGGTTGAGGATGGCATGGGCCTTGGGTAATCGATCGGAGGGTTTGTGATGGTCTGTGATGATGACCTTGAGGCCAAGGGTGTTGGCGTAGTCAACCTGCTCAAAGGCGGTGGTTCCGCAGTCCAAAGTGACAACACAGCGGAATCCGTTTTGAACGGCCCAATCAAGGCCTTTTTGGGAAAGACCGTAGCCTTCGCTGCGTCGATCGGGGATGTAGTATCCAATATCGGCACAGTACTTGCGCAAAAAACGAAAACACAAAGCGACCGACGTGGTGCCGTCGACATCGTAATCGCCGTACAGCAAAATTCTCTCCCCGTTATCAATGCATTCGGCCATGGTTTCGAGGGCCTTGTCCATGCCTTTCATCAAGGATGGATCTCCTAAATCATTCCAATTCGGCCGAAAAAAAGCCTTGCTTTCATCAAAGGTCCGAATCCCGCGTTGAACAAGCAATTGAACCAGGAATGGGTCCATGCCCAGGGCTTCGGCCAAGGCGCCCCTCACCTCGGGTGATTCGCCTTCTGGAAAAATCCAAGCTTTGGCAGGAGCAGCATCAGGGGTGAAAGGGCGCATGTTTAGAAAGCCTAAAGCTATTTCCTAAGGGCCTTCGTTTTGGCCTCTTTGTTCAAAAAACAAGGAGGCCGCTTCTTGCTCGGCTTTGCGTTTGTTAAAATTTTGGGCTGTGGCGACCGCTTGGCCGTTGACCCAGAGGGTGATGGTGTAGAGGGTGGCTTTGCCCCCGTTGTTGGAGGTTTCGGATTCATCGCAGGCCATGCGGTACTTGGCCCGGTGTTTTTGGGCCCATTCCAGCAATCGGCTTTTGGGGTTGATCCCGCTTTGTTCAAGCTCTTCCCAATCAATGCTGTGGTCCAGGATGGCGTTTTCGATCCAGCGCCTTGTGGCAATCAATCCAATATCCAAGTACAGAGCGCCAACAAAGGCCTCAAAGGCGTCTGCTACCGAACCTTTGCTGTTCAATTGCCGGTCCAGGTGCTTGCTTTTTTGGGCATGCTCTGGATCTTCTGATAGCCGAATGGAGGTCTCTTTGAGGATGGCATCCAGGCCCAATTGCCGACCCAAGCGGTCCAGAAACTCCCCGTTGACGACTTTGGAACGCATTTCGGTCAAAAAACCTTCTTGTTTGAAGGGGAATTTTCGAAACAAATAATCCGCGACTACCAGGTCTAGTACTGCATCGCCCAAAAATTCAAGGCGTTGGTTGGTGCTGTGGAAACTCAGGGTCTTCTGGCCGTGTACCAAAGGATGGGTAAAAGCCAATTCGTAGAGACCGGCATTGCGAATGCGCAGGCCGGTGAGGGTGCGAAGACGCTTTTGGAGTTCCTTGCGAGGATTGCCGGATGCAAAAAGTCGGGAAAGCAAAGGCATTAAGCCCGGTAAGCTTTGAAGACGACCGAGGTGTTGTGACCACCAAAACCAAAGGTGTTGCTGAGAGCGGCCCGGACCGTGCGGTTTTGGGCTTGGTTGAAGGTCAAGTTGATGCCTGGATCAAAGGCGGGGTCGTCGGTAAAATGATTGATGGTAGGCGGAATGATTCCTTCGCAGATGGCTTTGATGGAGGCAATGGCCTCGACGGCGCCGGCCGCTCCTAGGAGGTGACCGGTCATGGATTTGGTCGAGGAAACATTCAGTTGGTAGGCATCCTGGCCAAAGACATTTTGGATGGCCTTGATTTCGGAAAGATCCCCGAGGGGGGTGGAGGTACCGTGAACATTGATGTAGTCGATATCTGCGGGCCCCAGACCGCTGTCCCGCAATGCGTTTTTCATGACCAAGGTCGCACCCAGGCCTTCGGGGTGCGGGGCTGTGATATGGTGGGCATCGGCGGATAAGCCGGCACCCGCAATTTCGGCATAAATACGTGCACCCCTGGCCAAGGCGTGATCCAGTGACTCCAAAATCAGCGCGCCCCCTCCTTCTCCCAGAACAAATCCGTCTCGATCCAAATCAAAGGGCCGGCTGGCGGTGCTGGGGTCGTCGTTTCGTTCCGAAAGGGCCTTCATGGCGTTGAATCCAGCAACCCCCGGTTCATTAATGGCCGCCTCGGAACCTCCGGTTATGAAAAGGTCGGCAACCCCCCAACGGATATAGTTAAAGGCATCAATGATGGCGTTGTTCGAGGAGGCACAGGCCGAAACCGTGGTGTAATTGGGACCGTGAAAACCGTATCGGATGGATAAGAGTCCGGCGGCGATGTCCGAAATCATTTTGGGGACAAAAAAGGGATTGAATTTGGGCGTACCGTCACCTTCAAAAAAAGCTTTGAATTCGTGATAAACCGTGTACATCCCCCCAATGCCGGAACCCCAGATAACACCAGCTCTTTCCCCGTTGAGGGCTAGACCCTCCAAACCGGCATCCCTGAACGCCTCTTCTGCCGTGACCATGGCATAATGGGTGTAGGGGTCCATTTTGCGGGCCTCCTTGCGGTCCATATGGTTTTCGGGGTCGAAACCCTTGACCTCTGCCGCAAAACGGGTCCGGAAACGGGTAGCATCAAATTTGGTGATAGGCGCAGCACCGCTGCGGCCTGCCACAAGGCCTTCCCAATATTCCTGAACGGAATTGCCCAAAGGCGTTAGGGCCCCTAGGCCGGTGACGACGACTCTGCGCATGATGAAAACAGGGCGAATGGCCCCAGGGTCAATTACTTGGCGTTGGCCTCCAGGTAGGTGATGGCCTGGCCGACGGTCTGAATGTTTTCGGCTTGGTCGTCTGGGATGGAGAGGTTGAATTCTTTTTCGAATTCCATAATGAGCTCAACGGTGTCCAGAGAATCGGCTCCAAGGTCGTTGGTAAAGCTCGCTTCCGGCGTTACTTCGTTTTCGTCCACTCCCAATTTGTCTACGATGATGGAACGGACTTTACTGGCAATATCAGACATGTTGTTCTGGGTTAATTTGAACCGCAATATTACAAGGAATTTGAGGTGATGCATCGTTGTTCCACGGTGCCAGAAATCCAAGTGTATTTTTGGGGGTGGCCAAAAAGGTACATAAGTTGACGGAAGGGGCTGAATTGGCCGTTTGGGGCCTTGCATCCACCCTTCCGCCCTATGTTTTGGCCGCATTGCTGAACCAGAATTTGAACTGGAATTTGGCCCGAAGCCGCCAGGATGTCGAATGGGCCTTGGAACCTCAAGGCGAAATTTCGGCCTTTCAGCTCTTTTTTCAGGACCTCGAACTACACGGTTTGCCCCTCTGCATGGTCAGCAATCGCGGTTCGCTGGGCCTCCTTTTGCCCCGGGTTGGTGGGATGGACTATATCCTTACTTGGCCGGCGGAGGCTCTGGAGTTGTGGGGGACCGATGATCCTCGGCTTCGTTTGGCTTCGATCGCCGGCGTGGACTTGGTCGCCGACCTCCGAACTGTTTTGAGTCCCAAAGCCTTGGAGCCCCTGCGATTTGACCCCTTGGATCGGCACCATTCGGATTCTGACCTCCATTGAACCCCAGAGCATCCCACCTTTTCGTACCTTGCGCACCAAATTTTAAAGTCTACTTTCACCTAGGCAATCTACCCTCGAATGGCAACCCCCCCAAACCCTAACCCATCGCATCTTGTAAGTCCGGCTTCCAAGAAAACCAAAATCATTACCACCCTGGGTCCGGCAAGTTTTGACAAAAAGACCCTCCGCGAATTGATTCTTGCCGGCGCCAATGTCATGCGCCTTAATTTTTCGCATGCCGATTATTCCTTGTTGACCCAGGCCATCCAAGATATCCGGGATTTGAACAAAGAGCTGGGAACATCGGTCGGAATCCTAGGGGATTTGCAGGGTCCCAAGATTCGGATTGGCGAAATGCCCCAGGGGGGTGTTCTTTTTGAGCCCGGGGATCGTCTGACCATGGTGACCACTCCTGTGACCGGTTCCAAAGAAGAAATCTTCATCAATTACAGCCAGCTCCCCATGGATATCCGTCCGGGCGATTTGTTGTTATTGGACGATGGCAAACTCAAGTTCAAGGCATTGTCCAGCAATGCCCGGGATCGGATTGAAATGGAGGTTATCTCTGGAGGTTTGCTCACATCGCGCAAGGGTGTGAACCTGCCCGATACCGAAGTGGCTCTACCTAGCCTCACCGAAAAAGATCGTAAGGACTTGGAATTCATCTTGGAACATCGTCTGGATTGGGTGGCCCTTTCATTTGTACGCAAAGCCATGGACGTCGAAGCCCTGCGCAAAGAAATTCAGGCCAAGGGACAGGATATTCCGGTGATGTCAAAAATTGAAAAACCGTCCGCCGTCGCTGACTTAGAAAACATCGTCGCCGCATCCGATGCGGTGATGATTGCTAGAGGGGACTTGGGCGTTGAGTTTCCAATTGAACAATTGCCGTTAATCCAAAAGCGCATTGTGAGGCTTTGCATGGACCTCTGCAAGCCGGTGGTGGTGGCAACCCAGATGATGGAGTCCATGATCACCAATTTTATGCCCACCAGAGCCGAAGCCAACGATGTGGCCAATGCTGTATTGGACGGGGCGGATGCATTGATGCTTTCGGGTGAAACCTCCATGGGTTCGCACCCTGCCCAGGTGGTGGAATACATGGTTCGAATCATTGGGGCGGTCGAAGCGCAGTCCGAGATTTATTACAGAGAACATCGTATTTCCCAGGATTCTTCCACCTTTATATCGGATCAGTTGTGTTATCTGGCATCCAGGGCGGCCTACCGGGTGGATGCTCAGGCGATTGTTGGCTTTACCAAGTCCGGTTATACGGCCTTTCAGGTATCGTCCTACCGACCCAAGTCCGGGATTATCATTTTTACGCCCAACCAAAATCTTTTGACTAGGATTTCGTTGGTTTGGGGGGTTCAGGCCTTGTTTTACGATAAATTGACTTCAACCGACGAGACCATCGAGGATGTATCCCGCATTCTCAAAGCCAATGGTTGGCTGAAGTCCGGTGACACGGTGGTCAATACCGGGGTGATGCCCCTGCACAGTACCCACCGCGCTAATTTCATCAAGCTTACGGTCATAGACTAAGGGCTTGAGGCCCAAGGTACCGCCTTGCAAAATCTTACATAACTAGATTTAGCGATTTGGGGCTCTAAATTGAGTGGATGGGTTGTTTATTTGTTATTGGAATTAAATGATAAGAAATCGTAGACGCTTATCTCATAACAATCTCTCTTGCATATAAAAACCTCCGCTTTTCTATGAAAACCTATCAACAAGTCCTTTGCCCCGTGGATTTTAGCGAATCCTCTTTGAACGCGGCCCGCTGGGGGATGGAATGGGCCGCCCTTGGCCAAGTCCCCTTGGTTTTGGTGCATAGTTATGGTTTATTGTTACAGGATGCCGAAACAGCTGCGGCGATGTACCCCGAGATGATGCGAATAAGCGAGGAATCGCTGAAAAGCTTTTTGGACCGACTGCAGGTGCCGCAGGAAATTGAAGTAAAAACATGGAGCACGCCGTTGGACCTAACCCAGGAGTTAAGAGCCCGTTGTCAAGAGATGCCTCATTCGTTGGTTGTTATGAGTACCAAAGGGGCCCATGGCTGGACGAGGTATTTTTTGGGAAGCAATGCAGTTTCGGTTTTGCATTCCGTCGATGTTCCCGTATTGGTGATTCCAGAAACTTGTTTATGGAACGGACGAAGCAAAGAGCCGATGAAATGGATGTTGGCCGTTGACCCGAGTGATACTTCCTACGAATTAGCCATCGCTTGGTTGCGGCGCTTTGCCGGCCACTTGAATTCTCAGATTTCCCCGGGGTATGTGGTTGACGATACAGAACGTTCGGTGGAAGTGGAGTATTTTTTGCAATGGGCCTCGGTGCATTTTCCAAATCAAGACCCCCTGATGGTGGTGGCGGAAAATCCCGGTTCTGGAATTAATGATTTGATGCTGCAAACCAAAGCGGATGGTCTCATGATGATCGCCCGCGATAAGGGATGGCTGAGAGATTTGTTGCGAAGGCATACCACCGATGAAGTGGTTTTCATGGGCCGCTACCCGGTTTTGGTGGTGCCCGAGAGGTCTGCTATCTTTGAAAACGCGCCTGTCCCAACAGGGTCAGGGGCGGTCCATTGAACGAATCTAGATCCTACCTGGAGACCAATCGCGCTTACTGGGATGCCCGGGTGGATGCGCATGCGCTTTCGGATTTTTATCAAATGAAGGGGTTCAGGGAGGGTTGGTGCTCGCTCAAAGAGCCGGAATTGGGGTATTTGGGGGATGTTCGAGGACGCAGCGTCTTGCATTTGCAATGTCATTTTGGTCAAGATTCGTTGTCCTTGGCCCGCAGAGGAGCCCTTGTTACCGGGGTTGATTTTTCGGAGCCCGCTATCCGCAAGGCTCGTGGCTTGGCAGAAGAATTGGGACTAGAAGCCGATTTTGTATGCAACGACATCGATTCACTCACAGAAGGAATGCCGGGTGCGGGTTCCTATGATTTGGTGATGAGCACCTACGGGACCGTGGGTTGGTTGCCGGATTTGCAAAAATGGGCGGCGACCGTTGCGGCTTTTTTGCGCACGGGCGGTTCGTTGGTTTTAGTTGATTTTCACCCTGTTGTTTGGATGTTTGACAACGATTTCCAAGAGATTAAGTATCCCTATTTTAATTTTGGACCCCTGCATGAAGAGCTGGATGGCACCTATGCCGACCGGAATGCACCGATTCACGCGTCCTGTATATCCTGGAATCATTCGCTCTCTGAGATTGTTCAGGCCATGTTATCGAATGGATTGAGGGTGGATGCCTTTGATGAATGGGATTATTCACCGTACCCTTGTTTTGCTCGTCAAATCGAAGTAGCGACTGGACGATATCAGATACCCGGCCTGGAGGGCAAAATTCCGATGCTCTATGGATTCAAAGCAACCAAGATTCATGAGGATTAGTTATCTTTTGTTATGCTTTTTGGCGGCTTGCCAAAGCCCACCAAAGACTGCGGTGGATTGGGATTTTCAGCTTCCCGATCGCAAGGGATCCACCCGAGTTTACTTGGATTCCACGGCTTTCTATGGGGGCGGCCGTGGGGTTGACTCCGTCGCCTCACCGATTTGTGTGGAATCGGCCTTGCCTTGGGAGGGGAAGGGCAAGCAGGTACCTGGCTTTTCCAGTGAATTTTTGCACCGAGGGACCTACGGTGGACCAGCCGTTTACCAAGTCGTTTTTTATTCGCGCAACAGCAGCTCGTTGTGGTTGGTTCGACTGGGTTCGGTATCGGCGACCCAGGGGACCCTTCGGGATTATCCTCAAAAATCGGTTTCGGGGGATGCCTGGGTGCGGCAGGCCTGGAATGTCTCGGTCGAGGCAGGTCAGCATCTACGGATGGAGGTGTCCCTTTTGGACCCGGGGAGGGTATGCATCCGAGGTCTGGAGGTCCGCAAGCTCCTTTGAGCGGGGGACCAAACCAAGAGGACTTGGGTTTGTTTCTATGAGATGAACCCGCCGCTTGCGAACCTACCAAAGACCTCCGCGGCCTTGAGTCCTGCCCAGGCCGATCGGGTCATTGAAATGGCTTGGGAGGATCGGACTCCTTTCGAGGCCATCCTTGCCCAATTTGGGTTGGCAGAAGCCGATGTGGTGGCTTTGATGCGGCGAGAACTCAAGTCCTCTAGTTTCAAACTTTGGCGTGAACGGGTTCATCAAAAGGTCAGCCAAAAGCATCTTCACAAAAGATCCGACGACATCGAACGCTTTCGATGCAGTCGTCAGCGGAGTATTTCGGGTAACAAGATTTCAAAGCGGTGACGGGGACTCCTTGGCAGGCTTCCTTTGATTTTGAGGGCGCGTCGTTGTGGTCGCCCCGCCTCGAAGATGCGCGGGCTCGATTGAGCTTGGTTCGGCCGGCGGCCTATGCGCGTTCCCGCAATTACCTGGATGGGGCGGTGACCCAATTGTCGCCTTATTTGTCGAGAGGGATTCTAAGTACGCGTCAAGTGGCTGAATCGCTGGTCGAACGGGGGCTGTCCTGGGAAGACTGCGAGTCGCTGGTCAAAGAATTGGCCTGGCGCGACTATTTTCAGCAAGTATGGAAACATCAGGGCAACGGGATTGATCAAGACCTTCGGCAGCCTCAGGTCGGGGTTTGCCATCATCAGGTGCCGGCGGCTTTGGTGAACGCCAGGACCGGGATTACGGCGGTGGATGCAGCGGTGGATGAGCTTTATCGTACCGGCTATATGCACAACCATGTGCGGATGTACACGGCTGCTTTGGCCTGCAATGTGGGGGGTGCGCATTGGTTACAGGCGGCTCGGTGGATGTACTATCATCTTCTGGACGGCGATTGGGCCAGCAATGCCCTGAGTTGGCAATGGGTGGCCGGTGCCTTCAGCACCCGCAAATACTTCGCCAACCAAGAAAATATTAATAAATATTGTTATACCCATCAAAGAGGCACTTTCTTGGATGTGGGTTACGATGCATTCGAACGCATGAAGGTTCCGGAGGCCTTGATGGAAACCGTGTTGCCGGAACTTCGTTGCGAGCTCCCCGAGGGTCCCTGGATCGATGCGACGAGGCTTCGAGAAATCCTTCAGGAGCATCCCTCCAAGCCTGTTTTGATGTTTCATTTTTATCAATTGGATCCCCAATGGTCCCCGGCGGGTAGGGATGGTGACGCGATTCGTGTTATGTTATGGGAGCCTGAATTTCTGCAGAAGTATCCGGTTTCCCGGCATGTCATGGCCTGGGTCAAGGCCTTGGCCGAGCAAATTCCCGGAATACTTTGGATTTCAGCGCCTTTTGCCGAGGTTTTTGAGGCCAACGATACGCCCCGAATTCATTTCAAGGAACATCCCACCACCACCCATTACCGTGGCCATTGCCATCCCAGGGAATGGTTGTTTCCGGAAGTGGATGGCTATTATCCATCCTTCTCCTCGTATTGGAAACGCTGCGAGTCAAGGGCTCGGGCCATGTTTGGCTGAATCCCTCTGCTCTCTCGATGTAGTCTGCTTTTTTGAGGTAGTCTGCTCTCTTGATGTAGGTTGATTCCTCACGTCGGACCGGAAACTTATATCCCTTGGAAATGTTACTAAAGCAATGATTTTTCGCAACTTATATGGAAAGAACCTGGGATTTGCCCTTTAATCCTGGATTTAGGGCTCGAATGGGTCGTTATACTTTGTATGCGGCGATAACGGGCTTTTTGGTTCATCTGGGTCTTATCGGTCTCAAAACGGCTTTTCCGGACTGGATTCAATCTGATTTTTTGGCGCATCCCATCAACGCAATTTACACGCCTTTTTCGATTCTCCTTTTTTTTGAATCGTATCTGTTGATTTTTTACCTTCGGCAGTCCACCACCTTTTATATCGGCAAACAATACGAAATCATCGCTCTCATCCTGATTCGGGGGGTTTTCAAGGACATGACCCATCTGGATCTGCACGCGGGTTCGCTGGGTTCTCCCAACAATTTGGAATTGGCCAGGGACCTTGGCACGGTCATTCTTGTCTTTGGGATGATTTATATCTTTTATCGTATCAGCGGGATTCAAAGCGGCAAGGCCCTTGAAGCCGTGGATGAGGGTCTATTGGCCCCCTCGCTCCGCCGCTTCATTCGCGCCAAAAAAATCCTTTCGTTTATACTCCTGCTGGTTTTCCTTGCACTCTCGGTCCAAAGCCTGGTGCAGTGGATCGCTTCTTCATCGGTTTCCAGCATGGATATGTTGAGCAACGCGCCTTTGATCAATTCCAATACGATCTTTTTTGATCACTTTTTCACGGTTTTGATTCTGAGCGATG
>CAIOCC010000159.1 GCA_903856555.1 uncultured Bacteroidota bacterium | reverse complement strand
AAGCGGGGAACCCTGGGCCTATACCGAAGGCTGCCTCAGTATCCCCGAACTGAGAGGGGATGTGTTACGAAAGCCCAAACTCCGGCTGCGTTACGAAGATGCGGAACGGCGCACCCACGACGCTGAATTTGATGGCATGCTGGCCCGAATTATCCAACACGAATACGACCATGTGGATGGCCGACTCTTTGTCGACCTCTTGCATCCCCTTCGCCGTCGCCTGCTCCAAAAAAAGCTACAATTGATCCGCAACGGAAAACTGCGTCCGGAATACAAACACAAGGGCCGCTAGCAAACAAGGGCCCGCTGCTAATCCTTGCGGCGAAAATCCCCTCGACGCAGGGCCTGAAAAAATTTAGTCCAAGCCCCGGGGCTCAACAAAGTGCTGGGTATCGGAAAGGCATTGGGTCCCCCAAACTGAGCAAAGGGCTGTTGACCCCCGGCGTAATAGGTCTGGGCAATGACCTTTTGCATGTAGAGTTTCTGGTTCTCCGATGCATCCATGCTCATCGCCGAAGCCAATTGGACCAACAATTCTTTTTCGAGGTTGCGACGAGCAATGGAGGTCGCGTCTTCCTTGAGCTCCAAGGCCAGGAATTCCTGGCGGAAAGCTTCCTTGCTGGGCCAGGGATAAACCAAGGCGGTGGGCAAATCAATGGTATCGCGCTCCATGGGGACCAAAACCGAATAAAACTCCTCGTCCAGCTGCTGGGGCATCACAAAGGTGGAGGCCCGATAACCCACCGCACTAAAAACCAAGGAATCCCCCGGTAACAAAACCATCGAAAAAAAGCCTTTGAGATCGCTGACCGTGCCTTTGAATCGATTTTTGACCAAAACCGTTGAAAAGGGAACCACGCTCATGCTGTCCGATGTCAGCGTGAGACCCGAGAACTGAACCGGTTGGGGCTGGGCCTGGGCGTTCGAGACCTGTACCACCCCTAAGATGGCCGCTAATCCCAAAAGGAGTAGGCTTGGAAAACGTAGTCGGTTCAAGGATTCTAGAATGGACATGGCGAATGGGGGACAAAAAAGGTTGGACTTGGTCAAAGATAGGAGGGCTTGTGGAGGACTTTTTTGTGTCAAGAGATGTCACAACAGCGGCTCATCTTTGCATCAAACAACGCCAGAAGATGAAAAATAGCGCCCTCAACCGTACCACCCTTCTCCTTTGGGAGGATTGCATCGAAATGATAGGACCCGGAGAAGCCCCCTTGGAGCAGTATTTTACCCAACCCATGGCCGACCTTCGACCCGTCCGCATGCTGTCCCGGAACGAGGCCCCCAAGGCCCGAACCGCATCCACGAATTATTTGCAAAAGTTCGCTTCAAAAACCAAAACCCCCGTCCACGGGTTGCTGTAATTTTGAGATTCGTTCGGGATGCTAACCCTTCCGGCTAACCACCTCGAACCAACCCTTCTTTTCATCACCGACCATACCCCGTTCACCATCGTCCAACCCCTTTCAACCACCCTACCCACCATGAGCGTTCAAAACGAAAAATTCAAAGCCCTTCAACTAACCCTTGACAAACTTGAAAAAACCTACGGCAAAGGGGTGGTCATGAAAATGGGCGAAGCCCGTGTCATGAATGTGGATGTTATCCCGACCGGGTCCCTGGGCTTAGACATTGCGTTGGGGATCGGAGGCTTTCCCAAAGGCCGCGTAGTCGAAATCTACGGCCCCGAATCATCGGGTAAAACCACCATCGCATTGCATGCCATCGCCCAGGCCCAACGCAAGGGTGGTATGGCCGCCTTTATCGACGCCGAACACGCTTTTGATAAACTCTACGCCGAGAAACTAGGCATTGACACCGAAAACCTTTTGATTTCTCAACCGGACAACGGGGAACAAGCCCTCGAAATCGCAGATAACCTGATCCGTTCCGGGGCCATTGATATTTTGGTCATCGACTCGGTGGCCGCCCTGGTCCCCAAGGCCGAAATCGAAGGTGAGATGGGGGATTCCTCCATGGGCCTGCAGGCCCGCCTCATGTCGCAGGCCCTCCGCAAGCTTACCGGCAGCATCAACAAAACCGGTTGTGTTTGTGTATTCATCAACCAACTCCGCGAAAAAATCGGTGTTATGTTCGGTAATCCCGAAACCACTACCGGGGGAAATGCCCTCAAATTCTATGCCTCCGTTCGTCTTGATATTCGGCGTATCGGCCAACTCAAAGACGGGATGGACATCATGGGCAACCGGGTCCGCATCAAGGTAGTCAAAAACAAAGTGGCACCACCGTTCCGCCAATGTGAATTTGATATTCTCTACGGTCAAGGGGTTTCCAAAGACGGAGAGATTGTAGACTTGGCTAGCGATTTGAACATCATCAAAAAGAGCGGGTCTTGGTATTCCTACGGTGAAACCAAGTTGGGACAAGGTCGCGATGCCGTCAAACAGCTTTTTGCGGACAACCCCGAATTAGCCGAGGAAATCGAAGGCAAAATTCGTCAGGCGACCAAGCCCAGCGCTGCACCGGAGCCGGAAGCTCCTGCGGCTTAAGCCCTGATAAGGGCTCTCACGCCCTCCAACGACGTACGATGTCCTAGGATTAGGACACAAATAAGCTTATCCACGGGTTAGCGGCTTGTTAGGTCATAATATTTTATATTTGCTATACTTAAACCCCCTAAATATGAGCAAGTTAAAATTGATTGCCCTTTTTCTGGTCCTAGGCGCCGGAGTGGCTGCGGCCCAGTCCGTCAACAAGCCCGTCAAAGGTGACCGTTTGTTCGAACTAAGCGCAACCGGTATCAACAACCTTAGCACCGGCCTTAACACAACCCGCGGAGGTT
>CAIOCC010000158.1 GCA_903856555.1 uncultured Bacteroidota bacterium | reverse complement strand
GCCCACCCGTTGGCTTATTACCGACTCGAAGAAGGGGAGGGCCGAACGTTGCGTCGATGGACGGTTCCAAGCGAGAACCAAAAGGTGAGTTCGGTGGAGGCGGTGCCGGCCATGGCTTCAGCCTTCGCTTTCAAGCCAGGACAGAAATTACGCATGCAGTCCGAAAAGCAGCCGGATCGGATGGTGGATTGGACGCTGGGAACGGATGCCTACAACCGCACCTACCTCTACTGTCCCCTGACTCGCTCGACGATGTGGTATGTGAATGATGGGGTTATGTTCTGGGCCTATGATTTTGAGGGCAAACGCTCTTCGTTGCTTTACCGCTTTTATTTGACCGTTTATCGTTTGTCCTTGGTACGCGATGCAGGAACGGTCCAAGATCAATTGCCTTTGGTGCATTTTAGCCGACCCTTGTTGCGTTCTATTCAAGATGTGTTCGCTCCTTTTTGGATGTTTTACCGAGTGGATTATCAATCGGCATGGCTTGCGGCTCCATCCGGCGCGTTGACCGAAGCGCTGCGTATCCAAACCTCGGTTGCTTCCAAAGTGGGCGGTCGCACGGTAAGGCAGCTCGATTTTGAACTTGAAATACAAGAAGGCGCCCTTAACCGCTGGTTGCAGGTCCCATCCAAGGGAAGCGATTCGTCTCCAACCATTTATCGATGCAGTTTGTCCTGAACCTCCAATGCAGGGCCAAAGCATGGCTCCTGAGTGGATTATGGGCTTGTCTTCCGGGAGGGTTTCTTCATGCCCAGGTTGGTTCGACGGATAGCCTCACCCGGTATCATCTTGCTTTTGGAGAATACAAGGAATTGATTTGGGAAGGTCGACCGGCGGTCGATGGAGGCTGGGCCACGGCGGATATCCATCGACGCATGGCCTTGGCGTATCGAATGTTACATAACAACGAACGAGCCGTTTTTCATTGGAAGGCCGCATCCGACATGGTTCCCGTTTCGGCGATGTTGGCCTCGGAGTACCGCCAAGAATTGTTGAATTGCCGCCGGATGGACGAGTGGCGTTGGGCCTTGGCCCACACGCAGCCCGAAGTGGAAGGTGTGCTCGCATTGGATTACGCTTTTTTGAACATCGGTCTTCAAAACCCATTGGGGTCCATGGCTTTCAGAGACGAAATAAACCAAAACCCTTTGGCCTTGCGGCAGAAAGAAACGGGTTCATCGACCTGGGCCTATGCCGAGGCCTTGATTCAGGGCCCGGTGACGGTTTGGGGTGGGTCCGTGCAGGCCACGCTTCGGATGCCGGGTCGCCGAGGCCCGTACCGCATCAGCCTGCTGCAATCCTTCACCCGTTTTGATGCCCGAACCTACGGGAGGGTGCAGTCCGCTTATTGGAATCCAAGCGCTTTCCAAACCTCCGATACCACGCTACGCGCCGATTATGTCTCGCATTCCACCCAATACGCCCAACGTTGGGAGACCGCTCATTCTCGATGGCCTGGTTGGAAACTTGGCGGGGGCTTGATGGTATTTGGGGAAAGATCGCAGAGCCTTAGCACCGAGCCCTACACGGTTGATAGCGGTCTGATAGCGGTGTCCACACCCTACAGGCACAATGCCTGGGCCCTTTCTGGTTCGGTGTCGCGACGGGTTACGGGCAAGGAATATCGATTGGGTTTGTTGAGCGGGACCCTCAACAGCCAACGACAATGGCAGGCCGATGCCGGACTGACATGGTGGCCCCTGGGTCATCAGGGATTATTGGTATCGCTGGATTTGTCGGCCTTATCCAACGGACCCTTGAGCACCGACAGCCTTGGCAAAGAGATGGTCGTGGTGGGCCTGGCCAAGATCGGTTTGC
>CAIOCC010000157.1 GCA_903856555.1 uncultured Bacteroidota bacterium | reverse complement strand
TAATCCAGTTCAAAGACTTGGCCCCTTAGGGGGAGCTCCACGCGATAGCCTTGGTTGCGCAGGTCTTGGGCCAGGTCTTCCATGCGGTCCGGTTCACCGTGCACCAAAAAGATTTGCTTCAAAACATCCTTCGACGTTTTGGTGGCAAAATCCATCAAACCGCGGTGGTCGGCATGTCCGCTGAAGATATCGGTATAACACAATTTGGCGCGGACCATCACCGTGCGCCCGTCCACGGTCACATGGCTGGCTCCGTCCGCCAATTGCCTTCCAAGGCTGCCTTCGGCCAGATAGCCAATAAAAAGAATACAGGCCTTGGGGTTTTGGAGTTGTTCCTTGAGGTGGGTATGAATGCGCCCGCCGTCCAGCATGCCCGATGCCGATACCAGAATAGAAGGCCGATAATCCGAAGCAATTTTGCGGCTTTGCCCCATGTTCTGAACAAAGCGCAGTCGTTCAAACGAGAACACATCCCCGTACATTTTGATCATATTGCGGGCCTCCTGGCTGAGCCAATCCTCCATGTTTCGGTAGACCTCGGTGCTCAGGATGGCCATGGGTGAGTCCACAAAAACCGGAACATCCTCCGGCAAGAGGCCTTTCTCAAAAAGCTGATGCAAAATCATCAAGAAAGCCTGGGTGCGCCCCACCGAAAAAGCGGGCACGATGAGTTTGCCGCCTTCCTGGCCAAGAGCGTCGCGAATCATTCCCAGGACAACATCGGCCGCTGGCCGGGTTTCTTTGTGTTGAATGCCCCCGTAGGTGCTTTCGCAGATCAGGTAATCTACCTCCGGGAAAGGGGCGGGATCCGGCAATCCGGGGTAACCAAACCGTCCCAAATCGCCGCTAAAACCAAAGCGAGTGGTGCGGCCGCTGTCTTCAATTTCCAAGTAAACCGATACCGCACCCAGGAGGTGGGAGCAGGGAATAAAACGGAGCCGTAGGTTCTCCCGGATTCGGTAGGTTTTGTTGATGCGCAAGGCATGGAAGCTTCGAAGACAATGCTCGGCATCCTGTTCCAGGCGATGGGCTAGTTTTTTGAAGGCTTGTTCGCCTTTTTTGCGGCCTTTGCCACGACCGTGTTGGTCGCTGGCCATGCGTTTGGCCTGTAAATGGGCGCTGTCCCTTAGGAGGAGGGCGCTGAGTTCAAGAGTTGGTTCGGTGCAAAGAATTTCGCCTTTGTAGCCTTCGCGGACCAATTCTGGGAGGCGTCCGCTATGGTCCATGTGGGCATGGGTGAGGATGACCAGGTCGATGGTCGCAGGTTCAAACCCAAAGAGAGGATCCTGGGAACGGGGTCCCATGACCAATCCGCAATCCACCAAAACGGTAAAACCATCGGAAAAGCGAAGGAGGTGCATGCTCCCGGTCACTTGCCGTGCGGCACCCCAGGAGGTGAATTGAATCGCCATGTTCGGCAAAAATACAATCGTCTTGGGCCGAATGTGGATAAACGGGTTCGATGTCGATGCGGGTCGGACCCGTTGCCCCGTATTTTTGTAGGAATCCGTTGCATCCGTAGTGCGCTGCCTTTGGGGGCCTTTGGGAAGAATACGACGGTCTTTAATCAAAAATGTTATGGAAATAACAGGACAAATCATTCAAATGTTGCCTGAAGTAACGGGCACGGGCCGGAGTGGAAACAGCTGGCGCAAACAGGAATTCATCCTCGAGACCAAGGGTCAATACCCCCGCAAGGTCTGCATGAGCCTTTGGGGTGACAAAATCGACCAATTCCCTTTGCAGACCGGTTCCGAAATCACGGCCTCCATTGAGGTCGAAAGCCGGGAATACAACGGCCGCTGGTACACCGATATCCGCGCATGGAAAGTGGCCGCCGCCGGCGTTGGTGGCCCCGGTATGCCCCCGCCTCAATCATCACCCATGAGCATGGGCGGTGGAGCACCGGTTCGTTCGTTACCATCCGAGCCGGATTATTCGGTACAGGGCGGCGACGATATGCCCTTCTGATTTTCTTTTGGCCGCATTCCGACCCCGCGTTGCCCGCCCGCCGGCGACGTTGCCTCCCGATGAATTTCCGGCTTTGCTAAGCCAAAATCCGGTTTTCGTGGTCCTCGATGTGGAGGCCACGGGAGGTAATTTTCCTCCGGAGCGCATGATGGAATTGGGCATGGTTCGGATCGAAAGCGATGGCTCCCAACGTTCGTGGGAATCCTTGCTCAACCCGGAACGAGAGATTCCTCCCTTTGTGGCTGATTTGACGGGAATTCGACCCAATATGGTGCGTCAGGCTCCTTTGTTTGCCGATCTTGCCTCGGAGATCGACGAATTTTCGCAGGGTGCCTGGTTGGTAGGACATCCGGTCTCCTTTGATTATCGATACTTGTGTTATGAAATGGGGCTGGCGGGACGAACCTACGAGCGTCCTCTCCTTTGCACCCAGGCCTTGGCTCGGCATTTTTTGCCGGACCAGCCTTCGTATTCTTTGGGCAAACTTTGCCGCGGTTTGGGAATTCCAACCACCGGCCGCCATCGGGCTTTGGGGGATGCCTTGCTCACCACCGCCCTCTTTCGCAGGGTGATGGAAGCTGCTCAGCTCCCCAAGGTTTGGGCCTTTCTTTTTTGCTGCCTACTGGCGTCTTGCTCCGAACCACAGCGTCCAACGAAGGCCCCTTCGGACTCCGTGCGAGAAGCCCGTTGGCCTGGCTTTGTCCAAAAGGCCCCGGAAGGTTCCTACCGTTTGAAAGACAGCCGGGACAACCGCCCTCTGTTGGATTTGAAATTTGTTATGGATAGCACCGGGGTTTTGTCCGCCTTTGTGAGTTCTTTTCCATCGGGTTCGCCGTACCAATCGTCCAGTCTCTGTGATTTTTGTTCGGAAGGGACCGAGGGTCACGGCCAAAAACTCTTGGGACAGCGCCTACTTCGCGATTTGCGTCCCGGAAGACGGGGCTGGGTCGGTGGGCAGTTTCTGGACCCGGTCCGAGGTTATACGTACCTGGCCGATGTGGAACCGGTGGGTGAAAGGGATGTGGCCGTGGTTCTGCGCATTGGTTCTCAGCGTCGATCGTATTGGTTGATCCAACAATAACCTTGGTGAAACCGTCCACGAACCGTCCCCAGGACCTGCTCCTCCAAATCAAGGGCTTGCACTTGGGTCTCAACGACGGTCCGGACCTGGTGACCGACATCCATTTGGAATTGTACAGAGGGGATGCCCTGGGTCTGGCGGGAGAATCGGGATCGGGAAAGTCCTTGACCGCCTTGGCCGTTATGGGCTTGTTGGACCGCAGGCAATGGCGGGTTCGGGCCGAACAACTCCTTTGGTGGCCTCCTGCCCAGGGGGTGACCCCGTCGGAGCCCGTGAATCTACTGACCTGCTCTCCAACGGAGGTCCGACGCCTACGCGGTTCCTCGATGGCTATGATTTTTCAGGAACCGTTAACGGCCCTCAACCCGGTGATGCGATGCGGAGAACAATTGGAAGAATGTTTTCGCCAGTCTTTCCCCGCCATGAGGCAGGCGTCTCGCCAAAAAGCCATGCGCGACGCCTTGGCCGAAGTTCAGCTGAACGATGTGTCGCGGATGTTGAACGCCTATCCTCATCAGTTAAGCGGTGGTCAAAGGCAGCGGTGGATGATTGCGATGGCCTTGGCGGGGAATCCCTCCTTGTTGATTGCGGATGAACCCACAACAGCCCTTGACGTGGAGATTCAGGCGGGGTTGGTTTTGTTGTTACGGGATTTGCAGCGGCAACGATCCCTTAGTCTATGGTTCATTAGCCACGATCTGCCCCTGATGAGCGGTTTGGTTGATCGTGCTGCGCTGATGCACCGCGGACGCTTGGTGGAGCAGGGACCCTGCCCACAGGTGTGGAATTCCTCGGATTACCCTCGATTTGCCGCTTTGCTAAGGGCCAAACCCCATGGCATTCCCGATTCTCCGTCCATGGCGACATCCCAGACAGCCCCTGTTTTGGTGGCCAAAGATCTTTGTTGGACCACGACCACCGGTTTGAAAGCGGTGAATCAAGTGTCTTTTCAATTGGAGGCCGGGGAAACCTTGGGCGTGGTTGGGGGTTCCGGATCCGGCAAAAGCAGTTTGGCCAGGATCCTAAGCGGTTTGTTGCAACCAAGCAGCGGGGAACTCACCTACAACCAACAACCCTTGTGGACCGGAGGTCGCTATACCGACGATCCGCAAGTTCGTTTGGGCATACAAATGGTCTTCCAAGACCCTTACAGCAGCCTGAATCCGGCTCACTCTATTCAGAAAATGTTATGCATGGCCTTGCAACAGCGGTACCCCGAGCTCCCCTCTGCTGAATTGCTTCGCAGGGCCGGGGATTGGCTGCAAAAGGTCCAAATGGATCCGGACAAGGCGCTTCGACGCAGGCCGGCTGCCTTTTCGGGTGGGCAGCGTCAGCGTTTGGTTTTGGCCCGTGCCCTTTGCATGCAGCCTAGGGTCTTAATATGCGACGAATCGGTTGCTGCCTTGGATGGGACGGTTCAGGCCGAAATCCTGGACCTTCTCCGAACCCTGCAGGCGGAACTCGGATTTTCCATGATTTTTATTACCCACGATTTGTCGGTAGCGGCCCATCTTTGCCATCGATTGATGGTTTTGCATCAGGGTTCGGTCTGTGAATACGGATCCACCGGCCCGGTTCTTCGTCACCCCCAAGCCTCTTATACCCAACGCCTCCTCCAATCCATTCCTCGTGTCCAAATCCACTAAGCGCCTCACCCTTCGTCAACAAGTCAACCAGACCGCGGACCAGGTGCTGGGGTGGTTTCGAAAGCAATCCGGTGCGCAACCCATTCCCGAAACCGCGGTGGCCAAAGCCCTGGGCATGAAGGATCCCTTGGACCTGACCCTCTTGGGTCAAGCCTTGGATAAATTGTGTTCCCAAAAAGTATTGGTCAAGGGTCCCAACCTGACCTACCAACTTAAGGCCGCCAAAACAGCCCCATCCCAAGCGGTGGATGGAATCATGGCACGCATCGAATTCACCCACGGTGGACTGGCCTTTGCCCGATCCTTGGAAGGGGACGAGGACTGGCCGGTACCCGCCGAGCACCAAAACCGGGCATTGCACGGGGATACCGTACGTATTGTGTTACTTCCTAGCTGGAGCAACGACCGAAGGCGCCGAACCAAGGGCGGGGGTGGCCCACCCCAGGGTCGGGGCAAGGCTGCCGTGGTGGAAGTGGTTGAGCGTTCCCGCAAAACCTTTGTAGGGGTCGTTCGCCGCAAGGGCACGGGTTGGTTTTTGGATCCCGATCTCAAAGGCAACCGACTTTGGTTCGAGTTGATGATTCCCAAGGAGCAGGAAAAGGAGGAGGGACTCAAAGCCGTCGCCACCTGGATTGACTGGCCGGAGAACCGATCCGTACCCAGGCTCCAATGGCAAGAGTGGTTGGGTCAACCCGGGGAACACGGCACCGAAATGGCCTCCATTGGAGTGGAATTTGGTTTTGAC
>CAIOCC010000156.1 GCA_903856555.1 uncultured Bacteroidota bacterium | reverse complement strand
GGAACGACGGTTGGATCCGACACCCTGACTGCCTCCATCAACGTGGTGGACCCTGCGCCTCCCGTTCAGTCCAATTTGGTCATCTACGAACATTTTACCAACGCATCATGCCCTCCATGCGCGACGGCCAATCCCCTGTTCCAGGCTTTGTTATTGGCCAATAACAGCGAGGTCACTTCGGTCAAGCACCACACTTCCTGGCCCGGCGTCGATCCCATGTATTCCTTCAATACAGGCGATCCGACTTCCAGGGTGAATTATTACGGGATCACGGGCGTTCCAGCCGTGCGCCTTGGCAATATGCTTTCTTCCAACCCTGCCAGCATCACGCAAGCCAATTTGGACGATAACATTGCCAATCTTCCCAGCAATTGGTATTACAATATCAACACCACCATCAACGGTAGCACCCTGGTCGTGACCGGAAGCGTTCGTGGCAAGAGCACCCAGGCCAATACCGATAATAAATTGTGGTTGTACTTGGTGGAAGATCCCATCAATTATGCCGCCGCCCCCGGTACCAACGGTGAGCGGGAATTCCCATCGGTCTTGCGCAAAATTCTTCCCACGGCCAACGGTATCAATTGCGGAAACGGTTCACAGAACACCACCATCAACGCCAGCTACCCCTTGTCTCCCACCTTCGTGAGGGATAACCTGTATCTCTTGGCCTTTGTGCAGGCCAACGGTACCAAAGAATCCAACAAAGGTGTTAAAATCAAATTGGGCAACAGCCTCAACACCACCTCCGTGGCTGATTTGACCGAGGGCAACGACATGTTGTCGGTTTACCCCAACCCCAGCAAAGAAGTTCTGAATGTACGCGCCGGTCGTCAGAACGGTGAAGTCATGGTTCAAAACGCTCTGGGTCAAACGGTCTATACCGCCAACTTGTCCACCGAAGAAGGAAACCTCCGAATCGCCACCGGCGAATGGCAAGAAGGCCTGTACCTGGTTCACCTCAAAGGAACCCAAGGCCAAATCCTGGGTACCCGCAAGGTTTTGGTTCGTCATTAATCAACCCACACCGATCATGCAAAGCCCCGTTCGCGGGGCTTTGCTTTTTTTGGTGCTCCTAAATTCGTTATCTTCGTGTTAACAGGACTGCATCTGTCCTTCATCGTCCTCTTTCCTCACCCATCATCCAAGTTTTTCCCTTAACCCTACCAAATATGCGCATCCTTTCTTTGAATAGCTTTAACCGGGCCTGGGCTGCCTTATTCCTGACCGGTGCATCGGCCTTGGGTCCCCTTCAGGGTTGGTCCCAAGGGTCCACCAATTTTGAGAGCAATGTTTTGGTCCTGGAGCATTTTACCAATGCCTCTTGCGCCCCTTGTGCTCAGCAGAATCCAACCTTCCAAAGTTTGATGCGAAACAACCCGGGGCGGGCGGTGGCCGTTCGTCACCATGTGGCTTGGCCCGGTTTGGATTCGATGTACCTGGCGAATCCCGCCGATCCCACCAATCGGGTTAATTACTACGGGGTGACCGGGGTACCGGCCCTTCGGTTGGGTCGCTTTGCCTTGAGCACCACCATGAGCCAAAGCACCTTGGAAACATGGTACAACATCACCCCAGCCAACTGGGTTTACGATCTCGAAACCAATTTGGTAGGCGCTGGGCCGGACAGTGTCCAGATTACCGGCACCGTCTATTCATTGAGCACCCCGGATTCGGGGAATCGCTTGGTCATGGTATTGGCCGAAGACTCCATTTATTACCCACCCCCAGGACAACCCGGGGGCGGTTTGCCCGGTAACAACGGAGAACGCTTGTTTCCCATGGTGACCCGCAGAATTTTACCGGATACCAACGGTATCGCCGTCGGCAGTGGTGCGGTTCCTACCTCCTTTAGTTTCAAAACCCGTCTGGCTCCGCGGTGGCGTTTGCCCCACCTCTACCTCACCGGTTTTGTCCAAAACAGCACGACCAAACAAGTCCACAAAGGGTTCAAGCTTCGCCTTGGTTACAATATCCATACAGGGGTCGAAGAGGCCGCCACCTCCAAGGCCGGGAGCTCTGTGCACTTGTTCCCCAATCCAGCCAGCACATCGGCCGAAATCCGTTTGCTTGGCTGGGAGAATCGCTCCGAAAACACAGGTCGTCCCCAGGTTCACCTGCAGGATGCCGCCGGGCGCCGTCTTCCCAATCTTTTTCAGTGGACCAGTGAACATACCTTGAGCCTTGATCTTGAAACCGTACCGGCGGGTCTTTACCAACTAGAGGTATTAACCCCCGGCAAAGCTCCTGTTTATTCCAAATTATTGGTTACTAAACCCTAAACCATGCAAGAACCTCGATTGCTCTTCGAATTGCTGGAGCATCAGCAGCGTCGCCATCCATTGGACTACGCTTTTGCTGCCAAAGAGCAAGGAACCTGGAAAAGGTATTCAACGGCGCAATCGCTGGATGAAATTAACCAAGTTGCCTTGGGACTGTTGGCCATAGGCTTGCAACCCGGTGACCGAATCGCCACCGTATCCAACAACCGACCCGAATGGAATTTTTTGGATTTGGGCATGTTGCAAGTGGGCGGCGTGCACGTCCCCTTGTATCCGACGATCACCGACCAGGATTACCGATATATTCTGGAGCATGCCGAGGTACGCTGGGTCATGGTTTCGGATGCCAGTCTCTACGAGAGAATCGCACCCATTGCCCGAGAATTTCCCCATATTGCCGGGGTCTATACCTTTAATCGCGTTCCCGGCGCTCAGCATTGGTCCGAAATCAAAGCCGCAGCACGACCGGACCTAAATCAGGAACTCGCGAATCGCCGTGCCGCCATCCAAAAGGAAGACACGGCCACTATCATTTATACGTCGGGCACCACAGGCTTTCCCAAGGGCGTGATGTTATCCCATCATAACATCATGAGCAATCTGTTGGAGGCAGCCGTACGGGTTCCCTGCAAGGCAGGTGACAAGAGCCTGAGCTTTCTACCGCTCAATCATATCTATGAGCGCATGCTCACTTACATGATGATGTACAGTTCCATTGGAATCCATTATGCCGAAAGCATGGAAACCATTGGTGAGAATCTCAAAGAAATCAAACCCCAAGTCTTTTCGACCGTACCGCGTCTTCTCGAGAAAGTTTACGACAAAATTGTCGCTAAAGGAATGGAGCTAACGGGTCTAAAGCGCAAACTGTTCTTTTGGGCCCTTGATTTGGGATTGCGATACGAGTTCAAAGAGGCCAACGGTTGGTGGTACGAGACCCAACTCAAATGGGCCAATAAACTTATCTTTAGTAAATGGCGCGAAGCATTGGGCGGAAATGTCCAGGCCATCGTGAGTGGGGCTGCTGCCTTGCAACCCCGTCTAGCTCGGGTTTTTTGGGCGGCCAAAATTCCGGTTTTGGAAGGGTATGGACTCACCGAAACTTCCCCGGTTATCGCCGTAAATTATTTGGCAACGGGTCAGGTGGAATTTGGCACCGTTGGACCGGTCCTTGACAGCGTGGAACTGCGGATTGCCGAAGACGGTGAGATCCTATGCAAAGGGACCAATATCATGCAAGG
>CAIOCC010000155.1 GCA_903856555.1 uncultured Bacteroidota bacterium | reverse complement strand
GGCGTTGTATTCACCGGGCCGACGGGCATCCAAAACCAGGGGAGAACCGTCTGCCAAAAGGCCAGGAACATCCTGCGCTGCCACGGAAGCGGTGCTTTGGACCTCAAAATCAGCCTGCTGCCAAGCTGCAACACCGCCCTGCAAATAACCCAGGGCTTGGTGATAGCCAACGCGGGCCAGGCGGGTCACCGCTTCCTTTTCGCGGCCTTCTTCGACCACCAAGAGGAATTTCTGTTGAATATCAGGGAATATACTGCCCACCCAGGGAGCGAATTGCCCATCCAGCCCAACAAAAATGGAACCGGGTAGGTGCGCATGGGCATAGGCCGACGGGGATCGGGTGTCCAAGAGGACTACCGACGGATCAGCCGCCAAGGTTTTGAACTGAACAGGCCCCAAGGGTTGAAGTCCCCGGTCCAAAACAAGGCCCAAGGCCTCGTAACCCGCTTTGTTGAAATGTACATTGTGAGGGAAATAGGCCGGTGGGGCGGCAATTCCGGTGGTCAATTCCTGCACAAAAGCCTCTTCGGTCATCTGGTCTTGAAGGGCGTAGTTCACCTCCTTCTGGTGTCCCAAGGTATCAAAGGTTTCTTTGCTCATGTTTTTGCCGCAGGCCGAACCGGCACCGTGGGCGGGGTAAACCAGCACAGAGTCCGGCAAAGGCATGATTTTGGAACGCAGGGAACGGTAGAGGGTGGCGGCCATTTCCTGGGGGGTGGCGGTGGCTCCCGCGGCCAAATCGGGACGGCCCACATCGCCGATAAAGAGGGTATCCCCGCTAAACAAGGCATGCGGCTGACCCTCTTCGTCCCGCAACAAATAGCACGTACTCTCCGGCGTATGCCCCGGCGTATGCAGAACTTCGAGGCTCAGTTTCCCGAACCGCAACACCTCCCCATCCTCGGCGATATGCGCCTCAAACCCCGGCTTCGCCTCCGGGCCAAAAACCACCTTGGCCCCGGTCGCCGCCGCCAAATCCAGGTGTCCCGAAACAAAATCGGCATGGAAGTGGGTCTCAATTACGTATTTGATGCGGGCCCCGTCCTGTTCGGCACGCTGTAGATAGGCGTCCACTTCACGCAGGGGATCTATCACGACGGCTTCCCCTTCGCTTTCGATGTAGTAGGCCCCTTGGGCCAGGCAAGACGTGTAGAGCTGCTGTAATTTCATGGCAAAGGGGCGTTTAGGCCACAAAAATAGGGCCCGAAGGCCCTAAATCTTGAAACCCGGCGGTGAGAGAGGGATTCGAACCCTCGGTACAGTTTCCCGTACGACAGTTTAGCAAACTGTTGGTTTCAGCCACTCACCCATCTCACCTGTTGCCCTTGGAATGCGCCCTGACGGGCCAAAGGACCGCAAATATACGCCGAAAAACCCAAAGCGAAATCCACGAATTTGCCAGCCAAAACAATCGAATTGTTAACAATTAAACAACCCAACGATGATTTGAATATTAAAATTCCTTGTGATTTTAGTTGAATCAAAAATTGATATATCTAGCCACCAACCGACTTGACAACCCTAAGCCCATTCCCGAGAAAAAGCCAAGCG
>CAIOCC010000154.1 GCA_903856555.1 uncultured Bacteroidota bacterium | reverse complement strand
TTGTGTGACGGTAAAGATTATGTGTTATTGCCTCCCGCCAAAGATTACAAAAGGGTGGGCGAAGGGGATACAGGTCTCAATACAGGGGGCATGGGGGCGGTTTCGCCACCTCCTTTTGCCACACCTCAATTAATGCGTCGAATCGAAGAAAGCATCGTTCGGCCTACGCTGCAGGGTCTGCAATCCGAAGGGGTCGATTACCGTGGATTCTTGTTTGTGGGCCTTATGAAAGTGGGCGATGAGCCCATGGTGATTGAATACAATGTGCGGATGGGCGATCCGGAAACCGAAGCCGTCATGCCCCGGCTCCAGAGCGATTTATTGGAACTTTTGGTCGCTGCGGCCTCAGGGAAATTGAGCGGGATGGAATTGAGGGTAGACCCTCGATTTGCGGTGACCACCGTGGTTTGTTCCGGCGGATATCCCGGAGAACTTCGATTGGGTTATCCTATGACTGGTTTGACGGGGAGGGATTATGCCGAAGACGAAAGGCTATTCCATGCCGGGACCAAGCGAGAAGGAGCGGACTGTGTGAACAGGGGCGGACGCGTGGTGGCTGCGACGGTTTTGGATGCGGATTTGAAGGAGGCAGCCCGGAGGAGCTTGGCCTTGGCCCAAGAAATACGCTTTGAGGGAGCCTTCTGTCGTAGGGATTTGGGCCAAGACTTGTAGCAGGCCCATCAACCCTTTGGATCAAAAAGAGTTACAACAAATATTTTTGGTGAATGCGCCACCAACGATCCGGCAATTCATCCGAGGAGGCCTGTAGGTAGTCATCGTAGGTACAGGGCACCAAAAGGGCTCGTTCACGCTTGGAGCCTTTGGGAACCGGCAAAGTGACCTCCAGCCACCATCGACCACTTTTTTGGCTTTTGATAAAAATCAACTCGTGATTCCCCTGCAGGGCCATGGTGTAGCGGGTGAAATTTCGCGAATTGATTTTGGGCACATCGTCGCAGCGTTGGCTGAACCCTTCGATAAGGTACCACAAGGCCTGGGCCAGGGTCGCGGCACCGGTCCCCTGATCATTCGGTAAAGCCTGGTAGTCACAGAAAAAGGCAACTCGTAACAAATCGTTGGCACCTGCGTAATGGCATAACTGGCATAATTCGTGGGCCCAGAGCCCGTTGGGTCCACCCATGGGGTTGCCATCCGCATCGGACCAACGCACTGCACTGAGGCTAAAGGCACTGAGATGCGAGGAGCGCAAAAGAGGTTCGGCCTTTTCGGGGTGTTGGCGCAGGGCGCCCAGCCTCAATTGTTCAAAACGCATTTGTTCCAAGAGCGCGTTTTCTTCGGGCTCGGACCAATGGGATTGAAATGCCAAACATGAAAGATTAAACAGGTGGGTCGAATCCTTCTCAACCATTTGTCGGAGCACGGTCGAATAGGCAGGTGCATCGGGTCCCGTTTGAAAATGCGTGCGGGCCGAAACCACGGAAACATCGGTGGGCCCTCTCCCGCTAAAGCCTTGGAAAATACCGCGCAGAAAATCCAAACGCCCCCCTATCCAAACAGGGAAATGCCCCTGTTCCAACAACTCAGAGGTCACCGAAGCCAAAGCGGATTGGGTATCCTCCGGACTTTGGCCCGGGATCATATTCCCCAAATCGGCCAACAAAGGGAATCCTTCGGCCACCGATAACTCATAGAAATACTGTCGAATCCGGTCGGCCCCTACAACAAGATTCTCCGGTTGTTCCTTAAAACCTGACTCGACGGGCCGCGTCTCCATCAGAGGCCTGAAATCATCCAAGCCTATGAGAACCATGCAGGGATCCTCTGGCAAATGGTGGCGGGTCGCGGCGCGAAGGATTCGATGACCCAGGGTATGGGCCGGGTAGGCGGATGAATCCGGGACCAACGAGGGGTCCGGAGGATTAAAAAAATCCAAATCCTTCATGAATAGAGGCTAGGTACGGAAACGAAAGCGATAAGACCCGGGATCAGCGACGACCCAATGTCATCTCGAGGGTCACCGGTACTTGACCCAAGGTTCCACCGTCGTAAGTGACCACGGTGCGCAGCTGTTGGGTGCTGGTGCCGTTGAAGAGAACCTTGAATTTGTAAACCTGGTCGCTGGTATCCACCAGCGTGATGGTATCGACCGTGTTGGTCCAGGTGCCTTGGCCACTCAAGCGCACGGTGTCCAAAGGAAAGGGAATCGTGGGTGGCAAGGAGGGCCTGAATTTGATATCATAATTGACCACCTTGGACGGGGTGTTGATGAATTCAATGTAGCCGGCTTGGGAGGTCCCCCCGTTCACCGGAATCTGCTGCCCCAGGACCGAAACGGTGGCGGCATACGTCAAGCTGTCTACGTCCCAAATACCAGCCAAACGATTGGCATAGGTCTGGGCGGGGGTCAGGGTATTCCCTGGATTATCTTCTTTTTTGCAGGATATTCCCCAAAGACCGAGACAAAGCAGGATGGACAGTAATTTTTTCATGGCATTTTTTTTCAAATTTAAGGTTTTGGTGTCTTAAATCAAATGCAATGGTTGCGGTTCAAAGGGAACGACGGACGATTTTGTCAAATATTGTCAATGATTCGCCTTTTTTTTGAGCAAACACAATTTAGATTTTAATAGCCCTAAATTTGATAAAAATTAAGCGACAGAACCCGATCTCCATTTGTTATGCTGCTGTTTACCATTAAAATAACCCTGCTAAGTTGTTTGCTGGTTTTGTTTCAGACGGACGGTGCTGTTCCAGCCGGTACGTCACCTTTTCGTTCGGATTCCTCGGATCCCTGCGGTTTAGCTCCTATGTTTTTTCCGGGTCCTGCACCGGTGGCTACCCAGTGGGGTTGGAATTGGACTTGCCAAGAACACCATAACGGATTGGTTCCTATTCGGGTGGCCCGTCCCACGCAGACTCCATCCTTGGACAGCCAACACCTCCAAAAATTGGAGCAATGGCTTCAGTCTTCAGTCAAGGAGGCCCGTCATCCGAAGGTTTTGGCAGGGGTCTTGATTTCGGCCTCGGTTGCCTCCGTTCACGAGCAATGGGGGGTGGTCGGTCGATGCTTGGATTTTTTGGCCAACAACGGTCAGCCTTGGCCCACGGCCTTGGAGAATCAGGCCCCTGTTTTGGAATGGTTGGCGCTTCGGTACGAAGGGGCCCGACTTCAAAGCCTCCGCTCCACGGAGGGTCGAAGATTGGAAGACCGGGGCTTTTTGGCCCGATTGAGGGCTCGTTCAGCAACAAACGCTGGATTCCAAGGCCACATGGCTTGGGATCTCACGTTGGCCTATGAGCGTTACCATTGGTCGATGTTGGAGGGTCGACCGACCGATGCCATGGCCTATTACCGTGAAGCCCAGCATTTTCACAGCACCATGATTGCGGATCGGCTCTCAGAGAGTAAGAGCCCCGTTGAGGCTCAGCGGGGCAATGAATCCCCCTTTTGGGATTACCGGTTGGGGTTGTGGCTATTGGTTCTCTTTTTGGCCGGTGCATGGTATCGAACGGGTCGTGGAAATGCCTCACGACCATTCTATGCGAGGGATGACCAAGATGCACGGAGTAGCCATGTTTGGGATTTCTCGACACCTTCTCCGGAAGAATTATCCAGACTTCGTGCCATGAATGTATTTACGACCGAGGACTGGGAAAGCTACAAAATCGAGTTTGAACAGAATTGCCCCGGGTATATCTCTTGGGTCTTGAGCATAGGTCCCGGGATGACGCAGGGGGAACTTCGTACCGCCTGCATGATTCGTTTGGGTTTGACTAGCAGGGAAATTGCCAGGGCTCAAAACATCGGCGTCTACGGGGTGTCCCAGTCCAGGTATCGGCTCCGAAAGCGATTGGGATTATCAACCCGGGACTCCATTGAGCAAGTGCTCTTGCCGCGGGGTATGGGTCAAGTTGCCTGAAGGGTTTGCGACCGCAGTTCCAGCATTTGGAGGGCGGTATAGGCCGCTTCCTGACCTTTGTGACCATGTGCGCCCCCCAGTCTTTGGTTGGCCTGTTCGGTATCGAGCACGGTTAGAACCCCGTTCACCATGGGTCGTCCTTCTCGCAGGCTCAAATCCATGAGCCCTCGGTTCACCGCTTCGGCAATGAGATCAAAATGCGGGGTTTCGCCCTTGATGAGGCAGCCCAAAGCAATGACGGCATCCACCGGGGATTTCAAAGAACAGAACCATGAAGATGCCACGGGGATTTCAAAGCAACCGGGTACCTGGTAGGTCTCGATCTGGTCCTCACGAAGACCTCTTTCTAGAAGAACGGCGCGGCACCCTCGTTCCAATTCCTCGGTGATTTCCCGATTCCAAAGCGCTACCACGATGCCAATACGCCACCGGTCCAGCACTTGGACGCTAGGACTCGGAGAATGATGAAAGCCCGTCTTGGTCCAAGAACCGTCTGGAATCATGACCGTTGAAGGCAAGGTTGATCTAGGATTTCAAACGCACCCGGGTCAGGTAACGGTCGACATTTTGACCTTCGGTGCTCTGGGGATATTCCCGCTGAATGCGCTCGTAACATTCCAAAGCCTTTTCCTTTTGACCGGTTTTTTCGGCGATCTCTCCCGCCCGTTGCAGATAGAAAGGCGTGGTGAATTCGTTGGCCTTGAATTCGGAAGCCTTGAGGTAATACTCCAGGGCTTCGCGATCGTTTTTGAGTTGCAGATGGGCATCGCCTTGGCAACCCAATGCGATACTCCCCATAACAGGGTCCGAAGTTTTGAAGGACTCCAGGGCCTCCAGGGCTTCCTTCGATTGGCCTAAGCGCAAGTAGCTGACGCCCAAGTAATAACGAGCCAAATTTCCGGCAGGTGTCCAGCGGTAATCTTCGGCGATTTCTTCAAATCCCGGGAAATTTCCATCTCCTTTGACCGCGAGGTTGAGCGAATCGTTTTCGAAATAACGTTCGGCAACATGCATGAGGTTCACGGCTTCTTTTTGTTGTGTTGGGAGATAGACCCCCCAGATATAATAAGCTCCCAAGACCAAGGCCAGCAAACCGCCTCCGGCATAGGTTAGGATTTGTTTGTTCTGCTCCCAAAAGGCTTCGACTTTGCCGAGGCCTTGTTGCAAATCCAGGGCTTCGACGGGGTCAAGGCCTTGGGGTTCGTTGGTTTTGGGGTTGGATGCCATGTGAACTTACGGATTGGTTGTAAAAAGTAGGGGTTAATCGGTGATGTAGGGGTAATCGCTTTGGACGTAAACGTCCTTGTACATTTCGGAGAGATCCGGCCAAGGGGATTCCTCCGCAAAGGTGACCGCCTCCTGTACCAAGACTTCAAGTTTTTCTTCGAGCTGTTCAAAAGCTGCTTCGTCCAAAAGGCCTTGGGCCATCATTTGGTTTTTGAGCTGTTCAATCGGGTCTTGTTCCCTGTAGGCCTCGACTTCTTCTTTGGTCCGGTATTTGGCAGGATCGCTCATGGAGTGACCGCGGTAGCGATACGTGCGGATTTCCAAGAGGGTGGGTCCATCACCGGAACGGGCGCGGGCCACGGCTCTTTCCATGGCTTCGTGGACGGTCCAAACGCACATGCCGTCCACGGCTTCGGAAGGCATTCGGTAGGAAAGGCCAATTTCATGCAATTCCATCACATTGGTGGTGCGCTGAACGGAAGTGCCCATGGCGTACCCGTTATTCTCAATCACAAAGATGACCGGGAGGTTCCAAAGCATGGCCATGTTAAAGGTTTCGTGCAAGGCGCCCTGTCGGACGGCCCCGTCTCCCATAAAACAAACATTGACATTGGTATTGCCCAGGTATTTGTCTGCAAAGGCCAAGCCAGCTCCCAAGGGGATTTGACCTCCTACAATGCCGTGGCCCCCGTAAAAGCGGTGCTCCTTGCTAAAAAGGTGCATGGAGCCGCCTTTGCCCTTGGAGCAACCGGTGGCCTTTCCGTACAGTTCGGCCATCACCGAACCCGGACTTAATCCGCAGATAAGGGCATGACCGTGGTCCCTGTACGCGGTGATCACCGAATCCTGGGGTGTAATGGCCGAGTAGGTACCGGCCACGACGGCTTCCTGGCCGATGTAGAGGTGGCAAAAACCTTTGATTTTTTGCTGGCCATAGAGCTGAGCACATTTTTCTTCGAAACGCCTCATCAAAAGCATGTCGTGAAGCCATTTTTGGGCCTGTGCCGGGGATAATTTTGGGTCTGCCATCGAATTTTCCAAAAGAGGCGCTAATATACGCCTCACGACCCCGCCTTAAGTCTCTACCATGTTTTTGAACCGCTTGCAATTGGTGGATTACCGCCTTGAATCAGCCTGCAGCCTGGATTTGGGGGCATCGTGGGTGGCATTCACCGGGCCCAATGGCACGGGCAAAACCAATTTGTTGGATGCCGTTCATTTCCTGTGCCTGGGTCGAAGCTATTTTACCCGTCAGGATAGCCAGCTGGTGCGCTTTGGTAGCCGTGGTTTTCGGCTGGAAGGTCGCTTTGGCCCGCTGCCGTCCCCGGATTTACCCAATCCCTCGGTGAATGGCCGCGATGAAACCCAGGTAACGGTGGTTTACAGAACAGGGGTTGGCAAGGAAATGGCCGTGAACCAGGTGGTGTATCCCCGGCTGAGCGAGCACCTGGGTCGCATGCCCGTTGTGATGATTGCGCCCGGTGATACGATTTTGTTGGAAGGAACCGGTGCCGAACGTAGGCGGTTTACCGATATGTTGTTGGCCCAGACCAAGCCCGACTATGTGCAGGCTTTGCTCAAAAGGGATCATCTGTTGGGTCAACGCAACGCTTTGCTCAAAGCCGCCCGGCATGGGCCTGCCCCGGATGCTGCCCTGATGGAATGTTACGATGAGGAATTGACTCAATGTCATCAAACCATCGCCGAGGTTCGGGCCTCCTGGGTCCAGGGGTTTGGGCCGTTGATGCAGGGCCTGTACCGACATATTGCAGGCGATGCCGAACAGGCCACGATGACCTACCAGCCCGATCAGCCATCCTATGCGGACACCTTTCAAAAGCCAAGCCTGCAACGCGAAATTGAGGCCGGTCACACGCTTTGGGGTACCCAGCGGGATGATTTGGAATTTGAATTGGGTCGAAAGTCGGTGCGTAGGTATGCATCGCAAGGTCAACGCAAATCGTTTTTGCTGGCGCTCAAGCTAGCCCAATGCGCCTATTTCTTGGACGAAGGCAAATCCCACGCCACCCTTTTGCTGGATGATTTTTTTGAAAAACTGGATGCCGCGCGTTTGCAGGGTTTGGTTCAGGCGATCCAAGAATTGTCCAAGCGAGGTGTTCAGGTATTTTTGAGCGATACAGGCAAAGAAAGGGTGCGTTATTTGATGGAACAATGTCAACAACCCTGCCTCTTTGTGGATACCCCCCTACCGAATTCAACTCCCTAACAACGCCCGATCGATGATGAAGTCTTTGAACCCCCGTCTTGCTTTCACGTTCTCAACCCTGGCCTGGATGGGCCTGGCCTGCCTGGTTTTGGGCCTGGGGGCTTGCCAGCCGAAGGGGCCCAACGATTCGGCCGAATCAACCCGTAATGATTCGCTCGCTCTGCGCTCGCTCTTGCGTTCCGGCATAGATTCCCTCGAAAAAGTCCTGTCCGCCGATTCCTTGGGAATTTCTCCGCAAACGGCCCCCTTGGATAGTTTGGCGGCCACCTGTCTGCGTTTCGCATCGGTCTTTCCACGGGACCCCTATGCGCCGGTTGCGCTCTGGAAAGCAGCGCAGGTTTTGCGTAGCCTGGGGGATGTTGAGGGAGCGGTCCAATGTGGGAAAGCCTTGGTGGATGCTTACCCGGCCCATCCTTTGGCCCCGATCGCTTTGTATTTCAACGCCGTTGTCCTCAACGAGGACGGTGGGGTCCAAGAAGCAGCCGCCTTTTATTTGGACCGGCTGAGCGAGGAATACCCCGGGGATAGCCTTGCGCAAGATGCGGCCTTGTACCGTCAGACCCTGGGAATGAAACAGGAAGACTGGAACAAGCGTCTAAAAAACCAAAACTAAGCAGCTGTTTTCTTAGCGATCCTGCAGCCGGTGCATCAGGGCATTGGGGCTGAGCGGTTCGCTAAAGACGCCTCGGTCGGCCACGACGATATGCCCGGTTTCTTCGGAAACCAAAACGACCAAGGCATCGCTTTGTTCGCTGAGTCCCAAGGCGGCCCGGTGACGCATCCCATAGCCCGCACTCTGCGGACTTGATTGATCGCTCAGCGGTAGCATACAGGACGCTGCAATCACGCGGCCACCGGACAACAAGACCGCACCATCGTGCAGGGGGGATTCCTTCGCAAAGAGAGCCTGCAATAATTCGGTGTTAGGCAGTGCATCGAGGGCGGTGCCAGTGGCCGCAATCGGTTGTAAATCAGCCAAACGCTCAATAACCAAAAGGGCCCCGGTCCGGGTTTCGGCCAAGCGTGCACAGGCCTCGGCTACCGACCGAACCCAACCGTGATCCTGGGCGCTGTCGTGATTTTCGTGATCCAGCCAACGCCGAACCTGGCTGATACGGGCCGATTCAGCTTTGCGCCCAATCAGCAGAAGAAAATTCCGAATCTCGGGTTGAAAAACCACCAGCAAAGCGAGAACCCCCAGGCCAACAAATTGTTCCAAGAGGGCCGTAAAAAGGGGCAATTCCAGCCAAACCCCCAGGCGAAAAAGGAGGTTAAATGCCAAAACTCCCAACAACAGATAAACAACCAAACTTCCGCGGACCAATCGCCAGGCCAATACCAGGAGAAGGGCTACAAGGCTCCAATCCAAAAGGTTATGCCAGTTGAGTCCAATCGAGGTGTCCATGGTGTCGTCTAAGAACGCTTCGTGGATTAAAAAATTTTGAGCAGGTCTTCCCGGTTTTGGAAAAGGCACCACAGGTTGACGCATTCAACAGCTTCGACTACATCGTGAACCCTCAAAAGACGTGCGCCTTGGGTGAGTGCGATGGCATGCAGGGCGGTGGTTCCATTCAGGGCGCGGGAGGGGTCCAGGCCCAGGGGGCGGTAGATCATGGATTTGCGGGACAGGCCAGCCATCACCGGCCATCCATGGGCCACCAATTCGGGAAGTCTTTGGAGAATTTGATAGTTCTGCCCTTGGTTTTTGGCAAAGCCAAAGCAGGGATCCAAAAGGAGAGCGGGTGCTCCTGCCTGTTTCAGTGCCTCTGCGTTTTGAATCAAAAAATCAAAGACTTCGGTAGGGGCATCGCTGTAATTGGTCAAAGAAGCCATGTTTTCGGGCCTGCCCCGCAGGTGGCCCAGGATGTAGGGGACCTTTTGCTGCAGAATGAGGGGGTGCATTTGGGGATCCAGCGTACCTCCGGACACGTCGTTGATCATCCCTGCACCGCAACGGATGGCCGTTTGGGCCACCGAGGCTCGGTACGTATCAACCGAAATCAAGGCTTCGGGAAAGGCGGCAAGGACGGCTTCGAGACCGGCTTGGATGCGCTCTTCCTCCTCCACAGGGTCCACTTGGGTGGATCCAGGACGGGTGGAACAAGCGCCCAGGTCCAGGATATCGGCGCCTTCACTCAGCATCGCGCCGGCCCGGTCCACGGTTTCGGTGGTGTTCAACCCAACCCGGCTGGGGGCGTAGAACGAGTCCGTGGTCAGGTTGAGGATCCCCAAAATACAGGGCCGCTCCAGGCTCAGGATTTGATTCTTGACGGTTAGGCGAAGCGTGGATGGGTTCATCGTGATGTAAATTTATCCCCCAAAACATGCCATGCAGACCTTGACGGCTTTTGACAACGTGCTCCTGGAGTGCAGGTCCTTGTTCGAGGCCAAAACCAGAGACTACGGAACCTCGTGGCGGGTTTTTCGGCTTCCATCCCTCACCGATCAGCTCTACATCAAGGCCTGTCGAATTCGTAACATTGAACAGAAGGGCTATCACCGTGTGAGTGAAGGCGTTCGCCCCGAATGGGTTGCGATGATAAATTACGCCATCATGGCCTTGATTCAATTGGAACTGGGGGAATGCTCCGAGGAAGCGCTGAGCATCGACCAAGCTTTGGGCTATTACGACCAACAAGTTGCGCACAATCGGGATCTCCTGGCCAACAAAAACCACGATTACGATGAGGCTTGGAGAGAAATGCGCCCCACCTCCCTAACCGACATGGTCTTGGTCAAGCTCCTTCGAATCAAACAAATTGAGAGCAATCGCGGCCAGGCCGAGGTCAGCGAAGGAGTCGAAGGAGGATACCGCGATATTTTGAATTACGCTGTTTTTGCACTGATTCGCCTCGATGGCGACCCTCATTCACCCAATCCATCCTTATGATCGCATTGTTAAGATTTTTGACCGGAGGTCTTTTTATTTTTTCGGGACTTATCAAAGCCAACGATCCCTTAGGCTTTGGCTACAAGTTGGAAGAATACTTTGTTGTTTTTGGCATGGATTTTTTGAATCCATTGGCCACCGGTCTGGCCATTGCAATCTGTGTTTTGGAAGTCGTGTTGGGCATGGCATTGTGGGTTGGCTGGAAGACCAAAGCGGTTACCTGGTGGTTGTTAGGCTTGGTAGTCTTCTTTACTTTTTTGACTTTTTGGTCGGCTTGGTTCAAGGTCGTAACCGACTGCGGTTGTTTTGGGGATTTTATGAAATTAACCCCTTGGCAGAGTTTTTCCAAGGACGTGGTCCTGCTTACGATGATAACAATCTTGTGTTACCAAAGGTCGCGCATTCGGCCCCTGGGCCCTGCCATCCTGGGAACCAGCATGGTGGGTTTGACGGCCATAGGAGTAACAGCCTTGTCGTTTTATACCTGGAATGATTTGCCTCTGTTGGACTTTAGGCCCTACGCCGTGGGCAAGAACCTGCCTCAGGGGATGGCCATCCCCGAGGGGGCGCCTCGGGATGTTTACAAGGATGTTTGGCAGTACCGAATCAACGGCGTAGTCAGTCGCTTTGCGACCGAAGATTCCCCGTGGGATAGCCTTCAAGCCGATGGTCGACCTGCCGAGTTTGTGGATCGTCAAACCGAATTGGTGACCAAGGGGTATGTGCCACCCATTCACGATTTTGTGGTCAGTGATTTGAATGGCAACGATTATACCGATGATTTTTTGGGGGCGGAACATGCCGTATTTATTGTTTCGCCTTTTTTGGAAAAAGCGAGGGGCGATGCTTGGATCAAGGTCGCGGCGTTGGTGGATTGGGCCAGGCGCAACGATATCAAGATTGCGATTTTGACGGGCAGTGGACGTGAAGAAATCGAATCCTTTGGAAAACGTTTTGCGGCAAGTTCGTGGCCCTTTTATCAAGCGGACGGGACCGTCCTCAAAACCATGATGCGCTCCAATCCGGGTCTTGTCTTGTTGAACAAGGGCACGGTCCAAGACCTGATCCCTGCGCGTCGACTTCCCAGTCCCGATGAATTAGGCCGCCGGATCGGATCGCTCCGCTAAGTTGAAGGCCAACGAGGTGAACACGAGGACTCTTCGTTGGTTGTTGGGGCGTTTATTCAACGCGGTTCTGGTCCTTTGGGGTTTGGTTTCCCTTATTTTTCTGTTGTTTTATGTTCTGCCCGCCGATTCGGCCCAGATGACCCTGGGCCAGCGCTCTGATCCGGAGACGCTTCGAGAAATACGCAGTGAATTGGGCTTGGATCTTCCTTGGGGTCAGCGCTACCTGCATTTTTTAAAAGGATTGTCACCGTTGGATGTGGTTTTGACCGAAGGATCCAAAGTACCTATCCCTGTTTTCAAGGCGCCCAGCCTGGGTCGCTCCTACCAAAACCGACGCGAAGTGGTGGGGATGGTTGGCGAGGCCTTCCTGGGCACCTTGGTTTTGGCATTCGCCGCCATGTTTTTGGCGACGGTTTTGGGTATTGCGCTGGGCTCGTGGGCGGCGGTGACAGCATCCCGGGGCGTGCGTGCCACCATCATGGGTTTTGCCATGAGCGGTGTCGCCGCTCCAAGCTTTGTCGTGGCCTTGTTGATGGCCTATGTTTTTGGATACCTGCTTGCGCCCTGGACCGGGCTTTCGATGACCGGCAGTCTTCAGCAATTGGATGCCTTGAACGGCTGGGTTTGGGTCCCCAAAAACCTGTTGTTACCGGCCTTGACTCTGGGGATTCGACCCCTTTCGGTGGTGGTCCAGCTAACCAAAGATTCGGTGAGTGATGTTCTCGCCCAAGACTATGTTCGGACCGCCAGGGCCAAAGGCTTGCATCCCTTTCGGGTATGGTGGAAGCATGTGTGGCCCAATGCCTTGAATCCCGTGGTGACGGCCCTATCGGGCTGGTTATCTTCGATGCTAGCGGGTGCTGTTTTTGTTGAGTATGTCTTTGGTTGGCAGGGTATGGGCAAGTTGACGGTGGATGCTTTGATGGTCTTTGACTTACCGGTGGTGATGGGGGTTGTTCTGTGGTCCGGTTTGTTGTTTGTGTTGATGAATATCCTGGTGGATTGGTTGTACACGGTCCTGGATCCTCGCGTTCAATTGGAAGCCTAAATTGAATGGAAGAGCAGGAACCGTTGGCTGCTGAGCCGGCCCGCATTTATCTGGTTGGTATGCCGGGTTCGGGAAAATCCACGGCGGGACCTTTGTTAGCCGAAACCTTGGGTTGGCGTTTTGAGGACCTTGACCAACAAATCGAAGCCGAGGCAGGAATTTCCATCCCCCGTTTTTTTGAAGAGAAAGGTGAAGAAGCGTTTCGCACCACCGAAACCCGTTTGTTGCATCAGACTGCTGTGGAACGTCGTTTGGTTGTAGCCACCGGTGGGGGGGCCGTTCTGCGAAATATCGACTGGATGCTGGATCACGGAACCGTGGTTTGGCTGGACCCACCGATCGCCGAACTCGTAGCGCGATTGGCAGACGCCTACCAGGAACGTCCCTTGCTCAGCACAACGAGTTTGTTGGACCTGCCCACGGCCGTGGAAACCCTCTACCGCGAGCGCAGGCCTTTTTATGCTCGATCCCACCATCGGGTTCTCCATTCAGAAGACTTGTTGCTTTGGGGAGCAAGCCAAGGAGTGCCTGCCTCCCGTTAACTTCGTGCGGTGAATTGGTTGGACGAACTCAACCCGGCGCAGAGGTCGGCGGTGGAATGCACGGAAGGTCCGGTCATGATTGTGGCAGGGGCCGGTTCCGGCAAGACCAGGGTCCTAACCTATCGCATGGCGCATTTGGTTCGGCAGGGGGAGGATCCTTTTCGCATGCTGGCCTTGACTTTTACCAACAAAGCGGCCGGGGAAATGCGCGAACGTATCGAAGCCTTGATTGGACCCTCGGCCCGGTCTTTGTGGATGGGGACGTTTCACTCGGTTTTTGCCCGCCTATTGAGAAGGCATGCCGAAGTCTTGGGTTACCCCTCCAACTTTAGTATCTACGATACCGACGATACCAAATCGTTAATCAAATCCTTGGTCCGTGAGATGAACCTGGACGAGGCTTATTACAAACCATCGCCGCTCTATGCCCGAATTTCTTCGGCCAAGAACGCCCTGATTACGCCGGATGAATACCAAAACGACGTCGGGTTGATGGCCGGGGATCGGGCTTCGGGACGGGCTCGCTTTGTGGAGCTCTACCGCGCCTATGTTCAACGTTGCCACCGAAGCGGGGCCATGGACTTTGACGATCTCCTTTTGCAGACCTTTCGTCTTTTTAACGAACACCCCGATATTCTCCACCAATACCAGATGCAATTCAAGCACCTTTTGGTGGATGAGTTTCAGGACACCAACCGGGTTCAGTACCGTATTGTCAAGTTGTTATCGGCGGTGCATCGCAATGTTTGCTTGGTAGGCGATGATGCCCAAAGTATCTATGCTTTCCGAGGGGCCGTCATCGATAATATTCTCAATGTTCACCAAGACTTTCCGGAGGTTCAGGTGGTTCGCCTGGAACAAAATTACCGTTCTACTGGCACCATTGTCGGTGCATCGGGTTCGGTGATTGCCTGCAACCAAAAGCAAATTCCCAAAGACCTTTGGACCGCGAACGCCCAGGGTGAATTGATTGGGGTCTTCCGTTGTGTTAGCGATAACGAAGAAGGACGACAAGTGGCGGCCGAGCTCCACGCCCGCAAGCATCGTTTTCAACTGAGCAACCGGGATTTTGCGATTTTGTACCGCACCAATGCCCAGTCCAGGGCCTTTGAGGAAGCCTTGCGACGGCAGAACATTCCGTACCGGGTGATTGGGGGGGTTAGTTTTTATCAGCGCAAAGAAGTCAAAGATTTGTTATCTTATCTCCGTTTGGTGGTGAACACCGCTGACGAAGAAGCCTTGCGCCGGGTTATCAATTATCCGGCCCGTGGGATCGGCAAAACCTCCATGGACAAATGGGTTTTGGAAGCCGACCGGCTGGGAATGAGCCTCTGGGAGCTTTTGGTCGCGATGGAACAGGGTCATCCGCTCACGGCCACCTTGGGGGCGGCCGGCAAGCGCATGGTGGAATTTGCCCTTTCGGTTCAATCCTGGGGCGTTACGGCCCGCAAAGAAAACGCCATTGTTTTGGCCCGATTGGTTTGGAAGCAGTCCAATCTGCAAACCGAACTCAAAGCCGATACCAGCATCGAGGGACTGGCCCGCGTCCAAAACGTAGAGGAATTACTCAATGCGATCGAAGAATTTTGTGAATCGGACGAGGTGATTCCTGGGGACGATCGCAGTCTGGGGGCCTTTTTGCAACATATCTCTTTGCTGACCTCCATGGACCAGAACAACGATCCCGAGGACCGTGATTACGTTAGTTTGATGACCGTTCATCAGGCCAAAGGCTTGGAATTTGAGGAAGTTTTTGTGGTTGGGATGGAAGAAGATTTGTTTCCATCGGCCATGGCTCGGGATAGCCGGGCCGACCTCGAAGAAGAGCGACGCTTGTTTTATGTCGCCTTGACCCGGGCGCGCAGTCGATTGGTCCTTAGCTATGCGCTGACGAGATTTCGTCATGGTAATTTGTGTTACGGAGAGCCCAGTCGTTTCCTGTTCGAGATTGACAAGGCGTTTTTGGCTCAGCCGGCTTTGTTGCGCTCGGGTTCACCGGCTCCGGCACCAGCTGCCTCCTTGCCCTGGGGCGGAAGCCGAAGCGCGTCCCCATCGGGGTCGGGTCCCGCTCGACCGGGGTCGGGTCCTGCTCGACCGGGGTCGGGTCCTGCTCGTCCCTATTCTGGAGCTGCCCGTCCAGCATCGGCACCATCCCGTCCGGCCCCCCTTCCTGGCCCGGGATCGGGTCCAGCCCCGGGGGTGGGGGATGATCCTTCAACCTTGATGGAGGGCGATTTGGTCAACCACTTTCGTTTTGGACAGGGGCGTATTGATAAACTCGAAGGAAGGTTACCGGATACCAAGGCGACCATTACCTTTGAACAATACGGAACCAAGCAGATTTTGCTCAAATTTGCCCGTTTAACCAAAGTTTCCGATACCGGCCCTGCCGGTGATTAACCTTTATTTCCCTCATTGGGGGGCAACCCTCACCGGCCTCTATGGAATACAATACGGCAAGACCCGCACTCAAAGTCCCCGAATACGGTCGGGGTATCCACCTGATGGCTGCGCATTTGCAGACCATTTCCGACAAGGCCCTCCGTACCAAGGCTGCTCAGAGTTTGGTCGAGGTCATGCACCAATTGAACGGCGGATCCCGCGATGGGGCCGATCACCAACAAAAACTTTGGGATCACCTCTTTGTGATGGCCGGTTACGATTTGGATGTGGACGCACCGTTTCCTCCCCCGGGGGATTTGATGCATCTCCGCCCTGAAACCCACCTGCCCTATCCCAACAAAGCTATCCGCATCCGGCACTACGGCCGCATTGTGGAATTGATGATTGCCAAGGCCGTGGTGATGGAAGCCGGCGAGGAACGCAAAGCCTTTTGCGAGGCCATCGCCAATTTCATGAAAATGAGTTACCGCAATTGGAACAAGGTCCTTTTGAACGACGAAGTGGTCTTTGCGGATTTACTCAAATTGTCCGAAGGTCGCATTGCGCTCAGCACCGAGGATACGGTTTTGGAAACCAAATTCGCCCCCTTGCCGAACCAAAACGACTATGCCCGTTCCGGCAAAAAACCTTTCAAGAAAAAACCCTTTTTCAAAAAGAAATTTCGTTCCTGATGAATCCAAACGGTCGCGATACCCTCCTCGTTGAAGGGGGTCACCCCCTCAGTGGTAACATTACTCCTCAAGGGGCCAAAAACGAAGCCTTGCAGGTCTTGGCGGCGGTCTTGCTGACCGAAGAAACGGTGACCCTGCATCGCTTGCCGGATATTCTGGATGTTCGACATCTGATTGACTTGTTGCGTGGATTGGGGGTGCAGATTGAAGATTTGGGTGGTGGCTCGATGCGATTCACAGCCAAGGACTTGGATACATCCTTTTTGCAAGGCGATGCCTTTCGCAAAGGGGGTTCCGGCCTCCGGGGTTCCATCATGTTGCTGGGTCCGTTGTTGGCTCGACAGGGTTGGGCCATGGCGCCCCGACCCGGGGGTGACAAAATTGGTCGCCGTCGTCTCGATACGCATTTCACGGGTCTTCAGGCATTGGGGGCACGATTGGTTCCTTTGGAAAACCAAGGGATGTATCGGGTGGAGGCTTCCGGGTTGCAAGGAACCCGTATTCTCTTGGACGAGGCATCGGTGACCGGCACCGCCAATGTGATCATGGCCGCTTGCATGGCCAAGGGCACGACGGTGGTGTACAACGCGGCTTGCGAGCCCTATATCCAACAACTATGTCGCCTGATTAATGCGATGGGCGGCCGGATCGATCCCGATAGCATTGGGTCCAATCTCTTGCGCATCGAAGGGGTGGAGCGTCTGCACGGAGCAGAACACCGGTTGCTGCCGGATATGATTGAGGTGGGGAGTTTTGTGGGCTTGGCCGCCATGACCCGGTCTCAAATCCGCATCTGTGATGCGGCACCTGCTGAATTGGGAATCATTCCGGAGGTCTTTCGGCGCATGGGGGTTCAATTACAAATCGAAGGTGAGGATCTACTGGTACCCGCCCAAGATCATTACCGGATCGAACACTTCATGGACGGGTCCATATTGACGGTTGCCGATGCGCCTTGGCCCGGATTCACGCCGGATTTGTTGAGTGTCGTCTTGGTCATGGCGACCCAGGCCCAAGGTTCGGTGCTCATCCACCAAAAAATGTTTGAGAGTCGCTTGTTCTTCGTCGACAAGTTGATTGACATGGGCGCTCAGATCATCCTC
>CAIOCC010000153.1 GCA_903856555.1 uncultured Bacteroidota bacterium | reverse complement strand
CCCGTATTTTTGCTTTATTGGGCTAACCTTTCCAGAAACCATGAAAAACCTCTCTCGAAACATCCTTCGGGCCACCTTGGGCCTACCACTTCAAGGCCTGCTGTTACGCGCCTTGTTCTTGGCCTGCGTTCCCTTCGTCTTTGGCGGCCAGGCCGCCCGCGCTCAGTCCGCGGTAGGGGATGGTTACTGCGGTACCGGTTCTGCTCCGGCCTCCACCCTGCGCTGGATCGAAGGACTGCATGCCTCCGGTGTATTGAACGAATTGGCCACCGAACAGGTCCAAAGCACGGTCTTCCTCCCCATCAAGGCCCACTTTATTGGCACCGATGCGGGTACCAATCGCTATACCCTGGAACAGTTATCGCGGAATCTCTGCGAGCTCAACAACCACTACCGGAACACCGGGATTCAATTTTTCCTGCGCGGTGATATCAATTACATCAACAATTCGGCCTGGTACAACCTCCCCAGCTTTGCAACGGCAGGCACCATCAACGACCTGCACAATGTATCGCGGGTTATCAATGTTTACTTCTGCAACCTATCGGTCATGCAGTTATGCGGCTTTGCCAATTTTCCCGGAACAGGCGAACCCATCTCCACCTTCCGTCAGGGCGCCATTTACCTGAGCATTGGCTGTAGTGGTGCAGGAAACTCCACTTGGGCCCATGAAATGGGGCATTTTCTCAGCCTTCCACATCCTTTTCAAACAACCAGCGATGCTCCTGCCGCTGCCGGGGCGGAGCGGGTGACCCGCCTAGCCAACGAAGTGGCCCCCCGCCTTCCGGCCAATTGCGCAACGGCCGGGGATCGCTTCTGCGATACTCCATCGGACTTTCGACCGGACCGCTGGAACTGCCCGGGCATCAATACCACCGTTCGGGATTACAACAACGATTTATTCAATCCGGTTGGACGGTATTATATGAGTTACGCCGATGATGCCTGTCAGGATTCCTTTTCGGTTCAACAAAAAGCAGCCATGAAGGCCACCGTTACGGTGGCCAACGGACAAGCCGGTCCGCGATTGTACCTAACATCGCCCCCCATTGCTCCCTACGATACGATTTTGGATAGCAAGCCCACCCATCTTCATCCCCTGAACAACAGCACCAACAACGTACCTAACCTCACGTTCCGTTGGAACCGCGTACCCGGTGCGACCATGTACCTGCTCCGCATTAGCCGACAATTCACGTTTACCACCTTGATCGAGGACCGAATTGTAAACGACACCACTTATCAATACACGGGCTCTTCGCTGAATCCCAATGTGGATTACTATTGGTCGGTCAAAGCCATTAATCACAAGGTCACCTGCGGTTCCTATTCAGCCTCAACCACCGGCAATTATTGGAAATTCAGAACCGTAGGCGCTTCCAATATCCGGGACATGGTAACAACCGCCGATTTTCGTTTCTACCCCAACCCCGCCGGGTCGGATGGAGGCTGGATCTTCTTGGAGGAATCCTACGCCAAGGATCAACAAACCCAAATGGAATGGCTGGATATCCGCGGTCGCATCGTCCATACCCAGGTATTGGATGGGGATGGTACCCACCAAGCACTGTTTCCTGCCGGTGGTTTGGCGCCCGGGCTTTACACCGTTCGTCTGAACAATGAACGCGGCGGAGCTCGCGTTGGCCGCTGGTCGCTGCGCTAAGCTTACCCTACCCTACTCCTAATCTATGATATTCTTCCCCGAGATGATGATGAGCATCGTTCGCCGTACCACCGCGCTTTTGGCACTCTTGTTCTTGGGGGCCACCACGGGTGTTTTGGCCCAAAACAATGGAACCTGCGGAACAGGTCCTGCTCCTGCATCAACCCTCTCGTATTTGGAAAGTTTGGCCTCTAGCTATGGGATTCAAACCGAAGACACGAGTTGGATTCGTTTACCGGTGACCGCCCATATCGTCCGTAGCAGTTCGGGCTTTGGAGGAATGAGCGAAAGCGCTGTTTTTGCCACGCTATGCAACCTGAACCAACGCTTTTTGCCCGCGCGCATTTCGTTTTATTTGGTGGAGCGGGTTAAGTTTATTGACAACACCGCCTACTACGGAGCGACCTCGTACCAGCCCTTGATGACGATGATCGACCAGAACAACGTGGCCAGAACCATCAACATTTATTATACGGATCTGTCTGGGATGAGCCTCTGCGGTTTTGCTTTTTATCCTTTAACGGGGCCGGGCGGTTTCCAAAACGACGGGGCCGTTGTGATGTCTTTTGGATGTTCGCAACCCGAAGGAACCACCTTGGCTCATGAACTAGGGCATTACCTCAACCTTCCTCATACTTTTGACGAGACCTCGTCCAACCCTGTGGATCCCATCGCCGAGAGGGTAACCCGTAATTTTAACGAAACCCCTCCGCGGCTATCGGCCAATTGTTTTACCTCCGGCGATCGTTTTTGCGATACACCTTCGGACTTTATTGACTCTCGTTGGGCCTGTCCATCTTGGAGAGTGCAGTTGGACCTTAACAACGATCTCTTTAGGCCGGACTCATCGTATTACATGAGTTATTCCAACGACAATTGCATGTCTCGCTTTAGCCAACAACAAATGGAAGCCATGCGGGCCACTGTGAATACCGTTTCGGCACCTCGCGGCTATTTGACCCTCAGTCCCCCTCCGGTTTTTGGGACCATCGTTGGTACTCCCACCAAAATCTTCCCTCAAATAACGGATACCGTTGTTCCTAACAATGCGTTGTTCCGCTGGAATACCCTGCCCGGCGCCACCTTGTACCAATTGCGTATTTTTCAGTTCAATGTGAATGTCTTTGATACCTTGGTTCCGGATACCTTCTACCATGCCTTGGGGAATCGACTTCGGGGCGTTCGCCAATACAGCTGGGTTGTTCGTGGTTTGAACGGTGGTGATTTGTGCTCGGCCTATTCGCCCAGGGATTCGTTTAGTACTTCCACCTACGTTTTTGCAGGCATCAACGATGCTTCCAACACCCTGCAGGCTCGGGTTTACCCGACGGTGTTCCAGGAAGGCACCCCTCTAACACTCGATGGGATCCAAGCTGGTACGACCCTCGATTGGAACCTCAAGGATCAATTGGGACGCGTCGTCTGCGATGGCAGCTTCTGGCCCGAGGATTCCGGGGCACTTATTCACTTACCCGGGGATTTGCCTACGGGGTCCTACCGTTTGGAATGCGCCCAAAACAGGCAACGCATGACGGTGCGCCTGTTGCGACTTCCCTAAAAATCTAAATCATAGCCGATGCGCCACCTCTGTTCTCTTTGCACCGGATTTTTGACAATCCTGGCCTTGCTCCTTGGCTCCAGAACCCAGGCCCAGATGCCTGCCCAAGGTTTGTGCGGAACCGCCTCCCCGGATTCGGCGCATTTTGCCTACCTCGAAGCCTTGGCCCAAACCTACCAAGCCGAACGGGATTCGGGTGTTGTTACAAGAATTAATATTCCGTTCAAGGCCCACATCGTTCGTGCCCCCGGCAACAACAATTTCATGCAAGTGCCTGCCCTGCTGACGACGCTGTGTGAACTCAACCAGAAATACCGTTCCAGCGGGATCCATTTTTATTTGAAGGACCAACCCAATTATATCTACGACGGTAACCTGTATTATCATACCGGTTGGGGCCAAGGCAATACCCAGATGAGCACCTACAATGTTTCCAGAACGGTGAATGTCCATTATGTGGATCTCTCCGCCATGGGCCTCTGCGGTTACGCCACTTTTCCAGGATCCGGTGCCGGTACCACCCTGCGTCAAGGAGGCTTGATGATGAGTGTTTCGTGTTCGCAACCGGGCAATTCCACCCTGGCCCACGAAATGGGGCATTACCTGGCCTTGCCACACCCCTTTGAAGGAACGAGCCCCCAGCCGCAAGGGGTCTTTGCCGAAAGAGTCACGCGCAATCCCAACGATACTGCGAACGGTCGGCAAGCATCCAATTGCGCCAACGCTGGAGACCGTTTTTGTGATACGCCTGCTGATTTTATTGGAACCCGCTGGCCTTGCAACAGCGCCGCACCCCAAGATACCGATCTAAACGGGGACCCTTTCCGACCGGATGCAGCTTTGTTCATGTCGTATTCCCTGGACAATTGCCAAAATCGTTTTTCGAACCAACAAATTTCGGTGATGCGGAACACCCTAACTGGTACGAGCGGTGGCAACGGCCCTCGGTCTTATCTACTTCTGCCTCCCATGCCGGCCTACGACACCGTGCGCAGTACCACCACCCTATTGGAACCGGCGGTAGGAGCTTCCCCCTCCCCTGCCAACTGGGTTTTCTTTCGCTGGACATCGGTACCCAATGCCACCATGTATTATGTGCGCGTTGTTCGGGGTATCACGCTGATGTTTGAGCGTTGGGTGAACGATACCAGCTTCTTGTACACCGGACCTGATTTGGGCTCAAGCGGAAATTATTCCGTCACGGTCAAACCCCTTAACCCGGCTTCGACCTGTGCGCCGTCATCGTCCATTCGGACCTTTAGCACAACCACCCCTTTTGGGGCCTCGGTCAATGGAATCATCCAACCCGAATGGCGATTGTACCCCACCCTACTTAACAGGAACCAGTCCTTGAATTGGCAAGCAGATGCCCTGTCCACCGCACCAAGCACCAAGCCCATGCAGATTCGGATCAGCGATTACAGCGGCAAGGTTATCTTGACCGACACGTACCAGGCAGGGGAAGGGCTGCGAGAATACTCCCTCAGCAATTTTGAAGCAGGTCTGTACTTTTTTGAAGCCAGTGGGGAAGGCCAAAACGCGAGAGCACGTTTCGTCGTTTACTAGGATTTTTATCGGAATTCTAGAATGGGCGTGACTGCATCCGAATCGCCCGCTAAGAAGCTACCAATACAAGTTTCGATCGGGTAAGACTCCCTACCGCGATCATCAACGCAGCAGCGCCATCAAGGAGTCCGCGTGTTGTTCCAACAAACGCAGGTAAGGTTCGTGAACCAGTTGATCCCCTTCCATGTAACGATTAATTTGGATGAGACGAGGGCGCAATGGCAATGCCACCGCCCCGGCATAGTTCAAAACATCTGCAAAATGAGCCATGCCCAAAGCCGCCCCTTGGGTTCCATCCGATAAGCCAATCATGGCTGCCCTTTTGCCTTGCAAGGACCTGGGGAAAGCCAGTGCGTCGATAAAGGCCTTGAGGATACCAGGATAAGAACCGTTGTAT
>CAIOCC010000152.1 GCA_903856555.1 uncultured Bacteroidota bacterium | reverse complement strand
TGGGATTTGATGATGAAAAACATTTATTCCCTTAATGCTTTTCAATTATCGAATCAAAATTTTCGTCTGGACATTGTTTACACCGATGTTCTCAACGGTAACAAAAATTTTATTCCCGAAGGGAGTCTGGCCGGCCAACAATTAATCTCCGTCCTGGGCCTGGATCAACTTAATACCCAATTGGAACCTCAACCCGACGGGATTTTTGACTTTGTCAGCAACCTCACCGTGGACCAAGCCAGGGGACGCGTTATTTTTCCTCGGGTGGAGCCTTTTGGAAGGGATTTGGAGGCGGCCTTTGACGCGGCCGGCGTAACAGCTCCGGAAATCAAGCGCAAATATGTTTTTCAGCCGCTCTACGATAGCACCCGTGCTTGGGCTCAGCAGTTTCCTGAACTCAATCGTTTTCGGTTAATTGGGCAGTACCAATCCGCTTCGGGTAGCGAAATCAGCCTGGGTGCCACCAATGTGCCCCAGGGTTCGGTCCGAGTGAACGCAGGAGGCCGACTCCTGAGCGAGGGACAGGATTATACGGTGGATTACATGATGGGCAAGGTCCGCATTATCAACTCCAGCCTCCTTTCGTCCGCCGAACCTATCCAGGTTTCCTTTGAGAACAACCCCATTTTTCAGTCCAATCAACGAAACATGATGGGGGCCCGCTTGGATTATCGCCTCAGCAAGGATGTCAGCCTGGGCGGAACCGTGGTCCGCATGGTGGAGCGACCCGTCACCCAAAAGGTCAACCAAGGCGAAGAACCGGTTTCCAACAATATCCTGGGCGCCGATATCAGCATGCAAAAAGACAGCCGACTGATCACCCGTCTGCTCAACCTGCTGCCCCTTTATCGCAGTGAAGAATTGTCCAATTACCAGCTCAATGCCGAAGTGGCCCATCTGCTACCTGGAAATTCAGCGGTCTTGGGGGCGGCGGGGGTATCCTACATCGACGATTTTGAAAGTTCCGAAAGCAATTACGACCTGCGCAGTTTTAACAGTTGGTTCCATTCGTCCACCCCATCGCGTTACCCGGAACATCGCTTGAGAGACAGCCTTCCCTATGGTTACAACCGTGCCAACCTAAGTTGGTACAATATTGATCCGCTGTTTTTTCGGAACTCTCCCCTGACCCCCTCCCATATCCAAAATGATGTGGCGATGAAATCCAACCACTACATGCGGGAGGTTTTGGTTCAGGAGGTTTTTCCCAACCGACAACTGGCCAACAACCAACCGGTCAACCTGCCCACCTTCGATTTGGCCTATTACCCCACCGAGAAGGGTCCTTACAATTTTGATGCCCTTTCGGGTCCCTTGTCCGCAGGCATCGACACCGCGGGTCGCCTCTTGAACCCGGCCTCTCGATGGGGTGGAATGCAAAGGCGCGTGGAGCCGAATGATTTTGAAGCCGCTAACATCGAGTTTATTGAATTCTGGATGATGGACCCCTTCATCAACCAACCCAATCACCGCGGTGGTACCCTCTATTTTAACCTAGGAAACTGCTCCGAGGACCTCCTCAAAGACGGTCGCCGATCATTCGAAAACGGATTCCCCAAGGCCGATGGAACCGGTCAGGTAGACACGACGGCCTGGGGCCTGGTTCCGAAATTACCCCCCTTGGTCAACGCCTTTGATAACAATCCGGCCTCCAGAACGACCCAAGATGTTGGACTGGATGGTTTTGATGATGCAGGGGAACGGGGCTTCTACGGCGACCGCTTCCTCAACCCCTTGGGCAATGCCTTGGGCACCAACTCAACGGCCTACCAAAAGGCGTTGAATGACCCGGCCTCGGACAATTACCATCATTTTCGGGGCAGCGACTTGGATGCCGCCAAAGTATCGGTTCTGGGGCGTTACAAGCGCTTCAACCTGCCTCAGGGCAATTCAGCCACCGACCAACAATCCCCGGAACCCTATCCCACATCGGCCACCAACGTGCCCAATTCCGAAGACCTCAACAACGACAACACCCTGACCCAAACCGAGGATTATTTTGAATACCGGGTGAACCTTTTTCCCAGCGAAATGCAAATTGGGCAGAATTACATCACCGATATCTACGAATCTCCGGTGACCCTTCGCAACGGAACCACCGAAACGGTGAAATGGTACCAGTTTAGGGTCCCGGTTTTGGCGCCCGATCGGCGGGTTGGGAATATTTCGGATTACAAGTCCATTCGCTTCGCCCGAATGTATTTCACGGGTTTTAACGACAGTATCGTATGCCGCCTGGCTTCCTTGCAATTGGTCCGTACCGATTGGCGTCGCTATTTGCAAAGCTTGGCCCCTCCAGGTGAATACACACCTGTTGACCAAGGGGACCCCACGGTGTTTTTGTTATCCACCGTTAACATCGAAGAAAACGGTAACAAATTACCGATTCCCTATGTTCTGCCTCCAGGCATTGAGCGTGTTCGTAATGTGTACACCACCAATTTCCAACAGCTTAATGAACAATCCTTGCAAGTTCGCTTTTGCAAACTAAAGGATGGCGATAGCCGGGCTGCCTTCAAAAACACCTCTTTTGATATACGGGCCTACAAAAGACTCGAAATGTTTATTCATGCCGAGGGAGAATTTTTGAACGACGGCGATGTGGCCGCTTTTGTTCGTTTGGGCAACGACTACAACCAGAATTATTACGAATACGAACAAAAACTGGTGGTCACTCCGGTGGGTTCTGGAAGTCCCGAAACCATTTGGCCGGCCGCCAACAACCTAACGATCTACTTTTCCGACCTCAACGAAGCCAAAAAGGAAAGAAACCTCCAAAATTGGCCTCTCAACATCCCTTTCCGAATGACCACCGCATCCGGGCACCGGGTTACCATCTTGGGCAACCCCAACCTTAGCCAGGTCCAAACTGTTATGCTGGGCGTTCGCAACCCCCGCAAAGAATCGGGTAGCTCGGACGATGGGCTGGAAAAGTGCGGGGAACTTTGGTTTAACGAATTGAGGCTTACCGATTTTGATAATCGCTCAGGAACCGCTGCGACGGGCAATCTGAACATGAAATTGGCCGACCTGGGAACTTTGAATGCCACCGGTTTGTACAAAGGCATCGGATTTGGTGGTTTGGAGAGCAAGGTCAGTGAGCGTTCCCGCGAAGAACTGTTGCAATACGACGCATCCACCAACCTGGACTTAGGCAAATTCTTTGGTTCCAAATCGGGCATGCGCATTCCGGTTTACGCGGCCTACGGTGAAACGTTTAGCACCCCGGAGTTCAATCCGCTTGACGGGGATGTCTTGCTCAAAAATGTGTTAGAAAACTACCAAAAAGGTGTCCAAAGAGATTCCATAGTGAATGCGGCGGAAACCTACAACCAACGCAAAGCCTTTAACATTACCAATCTCCAAAAGACCCGTACCGGTTCCGGAATGCCCATGCCGTGGGATTTGGAGAATTTTAACCTAACCGTGGCCTATTCCGAAAATTTCCAACGGAACCCTTTTACGGCGTTTAACACCACCAAAACCTACAAAGCCAGCGTAGGATACCAATATTCAGGTCGGACAACGCCGGTTAGGCCTCTCCAAAATGTCGCATGGCTCAAAGCCAAGCCTTTGGCCTTGATTCGGGATTTCAATTTTAATTACCTTCCGACATCGCTCAATTTTAGAGTCGATGTGGACCGTCTCTTTCAGCATACCCAACTTCGTAACAATGCCGAAGGGGGTCGCGGCATTGCTCCAACGGTCAACAAGAATTTTTTGATGAACCGCGTTTTTGGAATGCGCTATGATTTGACGCAAGGGCTAAGGTTGGAATACGATGCCAATGCGGCTGCTCGTATTGACGAACCCTTTGGGCTTCTGGATACAGAGTCCAAAAGAGACACCGTCCTCCAAAACCTGCGCAACGGCGGACGACCCACCCGATTTAATCATACCCTCAACGCCAATTACCAAGTGCCTATCAACAAACTTCCCCTCATGGATTTTGTGAACCTGGCCTTCCAGTACCAAGCTAATTACGAATGGCTAGCAGCCCCTTTAGCGGCCAGCAACCTGGGCAATACGATTCAAAACTCCAGGACGCAGCGAGCCAATCTCAACATCACCATGAACACCCTGTACAATCGTTGGGCCTTTTTGCGCAAAGTCTTGGCTGATCAATCCCTCAAAGACCCCTTGCCCTCCAAACCAGGAACCAAAGACCCCAAAACCGGGGCCAAAGATCCCAAGGCGAACCCCAAAGACCCCAAGGCCAAAGGAACACCCATCCGCAAACCACCCGTCGTACCCGAAGAGGATTATTCCAAGAATTTGTGGCGCGGTACGATCAAAATGCTGGCCATGCTCAAAAACGTTTCGGCCAACCTGAGCCTGACGGAGGGAACGGTGATCCCGGGCTTTAACCTGGAGCCTACCTTGCTTGGTAATAACACAAGTCTTAATGCTCCAGGGTTTCCTTTTGTGTTGGGTGATCAACGGGACCTTCGTCCCACGATCATCGCCAAGAATTGGCTGAGCACCGACACCAACATTACAGCGCTTTATGTTACGAATCGAAATCTGAACGCTCAGTTGCAAGCCACCTTGGAGCCTTTTCGTGAATTTAGAATTACGGTAACGGCTACCAAAACCGACGTGATGCGTTTCCAGCAAAATTTTCGGGCCAATCGTTTTGGAGAGGTGACCCCTTTTAACGGTATGGAAAACGGGGATTTCAGCATTTCGATTCTAAGCCTCCGGGGAGCCCTGGAGAGGATCCCGACCATCCCCGGTCAAGCCGATTACCTAAGCTCGGCCAATTTTCGCCGATTTGAAGACAGCCGTCTGGATATCGCCGAAAGGTTAGCGGCCATCAACCCCAATTCTTCGGGACGCGGAGCCATTGACTCATTATTCCCGGATGGGTACAGCCGCAAATCCATCGACGTTTTGATCCCCTCCTTTTTGGCAGCCTACACCGGTCAGGATCCCCGCCGTGTTTCAACCTCTTATTTCCCCGTGATCCCCATGCCCAATTGGCGGGTGAATTACGCTGGACTCACCCGCTTTGAATGGTTCAAGGACCGCTTTCAAAACATCATGATTAGTCACGGGTACCGTTCCGTTTTTTCGGTCGGTAATTTTTCGACCAACCTCATTTACAAGGAAACCAACGGTGCCGCATCACGCAGAGATAGCATCAACACCAAAGACTTTTATCCCAAATACCAAATCGCCCAAATCGGGATCGCCGAACAGCTTTCGCCTTTGATTGGAGTGGATGCGACCCTCAAAAACAACCTAACGTTCCGTTTGGAATACAAAACATCGCGGAACCTGGTCTTGACGCTTGTCAACAACCGACTCAACGAAAACACCCTGCGGGAATGGACCGTGGGCGCTGGTTATCGCTGGAACAACCCCCGACTCCCCTTTTTGGTGAATGGAGAATTGCGCGAGCTCAAAAACGACCTCAACCTGAGATTTGACCTCAACATACGGGATAACTATATGATTATGCGGGATTTGGACGGGGTCGAGCCCCAGCCATCCGGGGGAGGTCGAACCGTTTCGGTTAAACCAAGCGCTGACTACATCCTCAACGACATGATTAACGTACGATTCTTTGTGGATTACCAGCTTTCGACCCCGTATATTTCCACCTCGTTTCCCAATTCTCAAACCAGCGGGGGGGTCAGCTTGCGATTTACCCTTGCTAACTAAACCATCTCAAACCCCCCAAAAAGGGCTTTTTTGTCATCTTTTTGAAACAAAATATGTAACTCGTTTATTGGTTGGGATTTGTTTTGATTTTTTTATTATTTATTCTTCTCTAAATATTGATAATTTAACTTGAATTTTTAAAATTTGTGCTCCATGAACACCCCCGATAACCTCCGCTACACGGCCGAACACGAATGGGTCGAACTTCAAGATGGAGTCGCCACCGTTGGTATTACCGACTTCGCGCAACGTGAATTAGGAGATATTGTCTTTGTAGAAATGGATACGCTGGGCCGGACCCTTCGCCAAAACGAGGTTTTTGGGACCGTCGAAGCGGTCAAAACGGTATCCGACCTTTACATGCCGGTTTCTGGGGAGATTATAGAAGTCAATCCCCACATTAACAGCAACCCCGAATTAGTCAACCAAGCCCCCTACGGAGATGGTTGGATGATTCGGATCAAAACCAATCAGCCCCAGGAATGGGATGCCTTGATGGATGCGGCCGGCTACCGGGCGCATACCGGACAATAAGGGCACGCTGGACCCCCGCTTCATCTATCCAATGCGCTCCAGGGGGAAATCTTTTTCGTTTTACATGTTGCCGTCGGCTTTTTGGTCGGGGATCATGGCTGTTTTGTTGTTCGTGCCAGGTTCTGGCTATCCTTCGGTGTCCCTTTCAGGGACCGACCTTCTGATCCATGCCGTATTGTTCGGGATTTGGGGCTTTTTAACAGCCCAGGGCTTTTACAAGCAGGCCTATTGGCCTGTGCTACGTTTTTACAGAGGTTTTGCCGTTTTGATCATCGGTGTATTGTGGGCGGTGGCTTTGGAGGCTGTTCAGGGTTTTTTGCTGTGGGAAAGAAGTGCCGGTCTGGAGGATTATGTGGCAGACATTCTAGGGATGTTTTTGGGCATGTTGTTCCTTGAGCGATTGGTTCGCATCAGTCGCCGGTGACTTTAACGTTGGCGAAAAACAACTTTGTTCAAAATTTGCGTTCTTTGTGGAAAGCTTATGGAACTAAAGAAAAACCCCAAAGCAGACCTTAACCTCCAAAGGACTCTGTTTTTTCAGATCGGGCTCTGTGTGGCCCTTGCTGGAACGCTCTACGCTTTTAATTGGCGCGAGGGCGATGGAGAGGCTGCCAGCCTTGGAACCCTCCAAATGGAGGATTTAACCGAGATGGAAATTCCTCAGACTGAACAAAAGGTAACGCCGCCGCCGCCGCCGCCGCCACCAACCCTGGAGGTTGTGGCTGACGAAGAAGTTATTGAAGAGGACGAAATTGCTTCGACCGAGGTAACTCAAGAAACCCGTATCGAGGTCCCGGTGGTTGAGATGGAAGAAGAAGTTGCGGCTGAGCCAGAAATTTTCACCGTCGTCGAAGAAATGCCCTCTTTTCCCGGAGGTGACATGGAATTGCTCAAATTCATGGCTGAAAACACCAAGTATCCCCCGCTAGCCCGCGAAAACGGACTACAGGGTATTGTGGTCGTCACCTTTGTCGTGGACGAGAGAGGCCGCATCGACAAGGTCCAGGTTCTTCGCGGTATTGGTGGAGGCTGCGACGAAGAAGCTGTTCGGGTTGTCAAAGCCATGCCTCAGTGGAAGGCGGGCAAGCAGAGGGGGATGCCGGTTCGGGTTCAATACAACTTACCCTTCCGATTTACCCTCCGTTAAACACCCCAACGGACTCCGTTAGCAGAACCAACGGCGCATTTAGGCCAATCATTCAAACGTTTATAGCAACCCGCTTCGGCGGGTTGTTTTTTTAGCGGGTCGCTTGGGCAAAACGGGCCGAAACCTCGTCCCAATTCAAAACATTCCAAAAAGCGGTCACGTATTCTGCGCGACGGTTTTGGAACTTGAGATAGTACGAGTGCTCCCAGACATCCAGGCCAAGCAAAGGGAAGCCTCCGCAGCCTTTTTCGTTCTCGATATCCATCAAAGGATTGTCTTGGTTGGCCGTCGAGCAAAGATTCAAAGCGCCGTCACGGTAACACAACCAAGCCCATCCGCTTCCAAATCGAGCCATGGCCGCTTTGCCGAACTGTTCTTTGAGACCGTCCAGGCCACCAAATTTTTCCTGAATGGCCGCCATGAGGGCCTCTGATGGGGCCGTACCGGCCTGTGGGGTCAGCAATTTCCAAAACAAGGAGTGATTGTAGTGTCCTCCGCCGTTGTTGCGGACAGCTACCGGGAGGGTTGAAACAACAGCCATCAGTTCTTCCAGGGTTTTGTCGGCGTGAGGAGTTCCGCTCAGGGCCGCATTCAAGTTGTTTACGTACGCTGCATGGTGCTTGGAATGATGAATTTCCATTGTCATGGCGTCGAAATGCGGCTCAAGAGCTGCGTAGGCATAGGGAAGGGCGGGGAGTTCAAAGGACATGGCGGTGTTGGGGTTGTTTGAGTTGATGGGAAGGTTATGTTGAGAAATAGAAGAAGTATTTGCCTGTGCTTTGAACAGGCCGATGGTCTGGTGTACCACTGCAGCACCTGCCAGCCATCGAAACGATTGATAAATCCAGGTTCGACGGTTCATGAGGAGCGGTGGGGGAATAAATTTTTAAGGAAAACTTTGTGCTTGTAAAATTAAACGCCGTCGGTGCGTTCAAAGTTTATTATCAAGTTAGTTTTGATGATTCCAATTTACAGACCGCCCCATTGCACTGGCCCTAAAGGCGTCTACACCGGCCCCAAAAGGCCGCAGGGTCGAATGGGGTGCGGTGGAGGGTTGAAATGAAGCGGATGGGGGAGGGTTGATTTTTTTAGACACGACTAAATTAACTTTGGTTCATGAAATTACCCCTTGCTTGGTTGTTGAACAATGCGATAGCCAGGTCGTTGAACCTTCAAATGCCCGCCTTAATGGCGATGGTGTTCTTGGTAATAGGGTGGGCGGGGACGATTGCTGCGAGCCTAGCCGCAGGGAGTACGCGGCCCAAAGTCGTGGCGACCACGGGATTTCTAGCGGATATCGCAGGTGAGATTGCCGGCCCTTCGGCGCAGGTGATATCATTGCTTCCCCAAGGATCCGACCCCCATCGCTACGAAGCGGTGCCCAACGACACCAAGATCCTGGCCGAAGCCGATTTGATTATCCAAAACGGGCTGAACCTGGAAGGCTGGCTTGACAAAATCATTGCCCAAGCCGCCAGTAAAGCCATCAAAAGGACCGCTAGCGTCGGTATAGAGCCTTTGAGCGACCCAGAACATGCCGGTTCTTACGATCCCCACGCCTGGATGGATCCTCTTTTGGGCCGTGTCTACGCCCGGAATATATACCGAGCCTTGGTGGAGCTTTGTCCTCATGATTCGATCGCGTTAACTGCTCGTTGGCAATCCTACGATCAACGTCTTTGGGAATTGCACCTTGAATCCGATTCAATCCTGAAATCCATTCCAGAAAGGTTCCGGATTCTAGCGACCAACCACGATGCCTTTCGGTATTTTGCGGCGCGTTACCGATTCCGGGTGGTTTCGTTGCTAGGAACCAGTACGGATGCCGATGTTCGTACATCGGATGTTCTCCACATGAAACAAGTGGTTCTCCAAAACGATTTGCCTTGCGTTTTTGTGGAAGCCAATTTGAATCCAAAAATGTTACAACAAATTGCAAAGGATGCCGGATGTCGTTTGGGTCCGGCGCTGTATGCAGATAGCATGGGGCCTACTGGCAGCGGCGCGGATTCCTATACCGGGATGTTGGCAAACAATGCAAGAGTCTTGGCCCAGGCTTTGGGTTCTGGGGGACCGGCGCTCGCCCAAAACGAGGATTCGGAGCCCGTATCCGTGCTTTGGGTCTTGGGGATGATGCTCCCCGCCCTGGGTCTCTTGGCCTGGTCACTGCGTCCGCACCGCTCAGCAAGCCCTTCATTGGGAGGGCCTGTTCATCCTACGAACACCGATACGGGCCCTCGTTTGGTGGTCCGCGAGCTTAGCGTAACCTACGATCACAAATCCGTCTTGAATGCTTTTTCGGCGGAGTTCCAAGCCGGGTTGTGTTATGGAATTCTCGGTCCCAACGGTGCCGGAAAGTCCACGCTCTTCAAGGCCATCCTTGGACTCACGGATTCTGATCACGGCGAAATCCTTTATCGGAACCAAAGCCTGGAATCATCCCGCAGGCGCATTGCCTATGTTCCTCAAAAAGGGATGGTGGACTGGGACTTTCCCGCCACCGTTCAGGACATTGTCCAAATGGGTCGTTTGCCGTGGCGGGGGCCCGGGCGACCCTTGGGTCGCGCGGACCTTCGGTCCGTCCAGGAAGCCCTCGAAGCCCTCGAACTGCAGGACCTGCGCCACCGACCCCTCAACCGCCTCTCGGGAGGGCAGCAACAGAGGGTCTTCCTGGCCCGGGCCCTCGCCCAACAAGCCGAAACCCTCTTGCTCGACGAGCCCTTTGTCGGGGTGGATGCCGCGACTGAGGCCAAAATTGTTGAAATTCTCCGTCGTTTTACCCGCATCGACGGCGGTCTCGTCCTCATGATTCATCACGATTTGCAACGCGCATCTGCCTATTTTGACCAAGTACTCCTGATTAACCAACGACTGATCGCCCAAGGAACACCGGACCAAGTCTTGGTGGAATCCAACCTGCTCAAAGCCTTTTCAGGTGTGGATCCCGGTTACGAAGATGCTGCCCAATACCGTCACAAACGCTGATATGGAAGTCATTGACACCGCCTGGTCCCTCCTGGATTACCTAGAACAACCCTATTTTCAAAGGGCCTTGCTTGCCGCCGTCATGGCCGGCATTGCCTGCGCGCTTTTGGGCTGCTTCATGGTTTTGCGGAACATGGCCCTCATAGGGGACGCCCTTTCCCATGCCATCTTGCCCGGGGTGGTGGTGGGATTTATGATCGCTGGACACAGCCTCTTGGCCTTTTTTGTTGGGTCGGTAGGAGCCGGTCTTTTGGCCGCGGTCCTCATTGCTTGGCTCCAAAACCGAGGGGGTGCCCGCAATGACGCGGCCATTGGCATCGTCTTTTCGGCCATGTTTGCTTTGGGGGTCATTGGGATTTCGACCTTGACCCGACGAGAAGGTGTCCATCTGGACATGAAAGATTTTTTGTTTGGTAATGTGTTAGGAATTGGAAGGGACGACCTCATCTTGGCCGGTCTTGTTTTGGTTTTTGATGTGCTGTGTGTTTGGCTTTTTTTTCCTTACTTCTTTGCGTCGGCTTTTCAATCGGATGTTGCCCAAACCATGGGTATCCCAACGCGGACCCTCCACTATTTCACGGTCTGGATGCTCAGCCTAACCGTGGTGGCCTCCCTCCAATCGGTGGGGGTTATTCTGGTCGTTTCAATGCTGATTGTGCCCGCTTCTACTGCTCTAATAATCAGCCATAAACTACGAAACGTCCTGCTCTGGGCCATGGGCCTCGGAGCTCTAAGCTCCGCCCTGGGTCTTTTGGCCTCGGTTCATTGGAATACCGCCCCCGGTCCGGCCATCACCCTAACGGCCACCCTGATCTACCTGCTGGTTTTGGTAGGCCACCCCCAGCGAGGCCTTTGGCCCCAACGACTCCGTCGCACCCTGCGACTTTGGCAGCATTGGGCCGAAGATTTGATCAAAGCACTTCACCGCCACCCTGATCATAACATCATTCAAATCCAACAAGGCCTGGGTTGGTCCTCAACAACCTATCGCCTGGCCCAACTTTTTTGTCGTAACAAAGGATGGATTCGCACAGCAACCGAAGGATCCTCCCGACCTGACCTGACCGAAAAAGGCCTCCACAAAGCCTTGCAAATGGTCAGAGCCCACCGACTGTGGGAAAGCTATTTGGCTCAAAAACAAGGCTTTGAGCCCCACCAACTTCACTGGCTGGCCGAAAAAGACGAACACGTACTTCCCCAAGAGTTCCTGGATCAAATCGACCAAAGCCTTGGCTTCCCCGATCACGACCCCCACGGTTCCCCCATACCGCCCAAAAACCCAGGCGCTCCCAAAGGCTAATGCCTTTTGCGTCAACGCTTAGTGGCCGCGCTACTCAAATCACTGAGCCACCGCGCCGCTCTCTCCTTTGTTGGCCAATTGACCACAGGCAGCATCGATATCCCGTCCTCGGCTACGTCGAAAACTGCAGGTGATTCCTGCGGCCTCCAAGGCCTCGGTATAGGCCGCAATCGCCGAAGGATGAGCCTGTCGTAGGCTATCTTCCCCCACGCTGTTGTATTCAATTAAATTCACCTTGCTAGGAAATTTCCGCGCAAAACGAACCAAGGCCCGCACGTCTTCTTCCCCGTCGTTGACCCCCTCCCAAACCACGTATTCCAAGGTAACCCGGCTACGGGTTTGTTGATACCAATAATCCAAAGCCGCCTCCAAATCAGCCAAGGTATTGGTCTCGTTAATCGGCATGAGCCGACTTCGCTTGGACTCAATCGCTGAATGCAGCGATAAGGCCAATTTGAAACGAACCTTTTCGTCAGCCATTTGCCGAATCATTTTGGCTACACCCGCCGTACTTACCGTGATTCGCCGAGGAGAAAGACCTAGACCCTGAGGAGAGGTGATTTTCTCAATCGCCTCCATGGTGTTACGGTAATTCAAAAGCGGCTCGCCCATGCCCATAAACACAATATTGGTTAAAGGGCGCCCCAAGGTTTCCTGGGCCTGCTTTTGGATCGCAACCACCTGATCGTAAATCTCATCGGGATTCAAATTCCGCATTCGCTTCATGCGGGCTGTCGCACAAAAAGTACAACCAAGACTGCAACCCACCTGCGACGAAACACAGGCGGTGATGCGCGTTGGCGTTGGAATCATCACCGACTCCACCACCAAGCCATCGTGCAGGGTCAAGGCGTTTTTGATCGTGCCGTCTTTGCTAAATTGAGAATGCTGAACCTTGACGTTCCTGATTTCAAAATGCTCCTCAAGGCGATTCCGCAAAGCCAGCGACAAATTGGTCATATCGCTTATTTGCGTCGCACCCTTGTTCCAAAGCCATTCGTAAACCTGCCGTGCTCGGTATGCGGGTTCGCCCCATTCGGCCAACCTAGCGGTCAGTTCCTCCAAACGAAGGCTTCGAATGTCGATTTTGGAAGGGTTGGTCATGGATTCGTCGTCGTCGATGGATCAATCTGTGAGGAACGGGTTTAGCGCCAACGAAGTTCGGTAGTCCAGCCGGGTTTGAGCTCTATGCTTCGGCTAATCCAACGCACCGCTTCCGGTTGGCGACTCTCTCGGTATCGCCCGGAATCCCAACGACCGTTTCCATTGCGGTCTTCCAAAAGCGAAACCTTGTATAATCCCGGGAGCAATCCCTCCAGGGCATGCAATCCCTTCAGGTCGTCCTTGCTTTGGTAAACAACCCTTTCCACTTCCTGGTCGTTGGCATTGAAGACCCTCAAAACCCAATCCCCCGACCGGTCCGGCGCCGTTCCAGCGCTATCAAAACCCAAAACCAAGGTTGAACGCTCGCCTTCGGGCCCCAACAACCCTTGGAACGCCCGGCTTTGGCGCCCGTTGCCATCCACAAATGCGCCGCTATCCAATCGCAATCGCCAATCTTCCTGGACTTTGTCAGGGACGCTGCCTTCGTTTTTGGTCTCCAATCCAGGAACCAACGCAAACCATTCCCGGCCACCAGACCCGTAGGGTGTCTGGCCTTCGGCATCCCTCTTCCAAACCACCGCTCTTTCTTCGCCCTTCGAATTCTGCCAGCAAGCCAAAAGGTACCCTTCCCGTAGATGAACCGGCCGATCCCAAACCATTCGACGCTCCGCTGAACGCGCCGACAATCCCCACGATACCACCGATGGACCCGACAAGGTGCGTTTGGTTTTTTCAGAAAGTAATCCCTGTTCAGAAGGCGGCTTTAAATCCGTCAAAAGCGTATCCTCCCGATTCGGAAAAACAAGTCGCAAGTCAAACGTGGCCAGGGTTGCCGAATCAATCAACGACGCTTGGGCTCCAACCGGCGGTGAAGAGACCCAAAGCGTGTCTCCCGATACCCGGCTCTGCAATCCCTCCACCATCAAGCCGTCTTCTCGAATACCCCGAACCCGAACGGGGACAGGGTTTCCGTAAAAAACAAGGGCCACGGAACCTTCTTCGGACCAATCCACCGAACGAAGGCGGGTGGCCGCGTCTTCGTCCTGGGCAAACAATGGTAACAACAGAAGCGTATCCTTCAAGGGGTCCAACCAATCCGTAAAGGCCTTGGGTTGATCCATCCCAAAAACCTTGTCCCGATCGGCATCCTCAAAGGCGACCAAACGATAGCGTCGTGTAGGGAGATTTCTAAACACAAAGCGACCCGAATCATCGGCCAAGGTCCATCGAAAAGGCAAACTAAGGGCGATTGTATCTGTATAAAGTCCCACCATCAGGTTTTTGACCAGCTGTCCAGTGCTGGCATCCCGCAGCCGTCCCTCCATTTGCAGAGAGTCCAAATACGGCCCCGTCGAAAAAGCATAGGTAAGGGCCCCCATGGCATTGCCCTCGGTTAAATCCGACACCACCCCCCCAAAATCCAGGCTGTAGGTCGCATCGCTCTCCAGAGAATCGGGATCCAAGACCACCACAAGACGCTTCAAACGCGCCTTCACCTCGTAGCGGCCCTTGGGAAACAAACCCCACCGAACCAAGTTCGGGTCTTTGACTTGAATGTATTCGTCGAATTCAAAAACCAATCGCTCCGG
>CAIOCC010000151.1 GCA_903856555.1 uncultured Bacteroidota bacterium | reverse complement strand
TGTTTTCGAAGTCCATCTGAGCCATCCGGCCTCCAGAGAATCATTTCGGGGAACTTCCCCCCTCTCGGTTTATTGCAAAGGAACGGTCAGCGGCTTTGGTCCCGAGTCCTACCGTGTTGCCTACGCCGGCGCCCGTTCGCGTTGCCTCTCTTGAGACCCCTGCGGTCACCCCTGATCGCCTTGAGTTCCTGGAGCTCCTTGAGTTGTTAGACCGTCATTGACCAAAAGCAGGTCAGCGAAGCCCCGCAATCGTCCCGCCATTCGGCGCTTGCCCTCTTTGCTCAAGCCAGGATAGGTCCAGACAGACCCTGACCATACCCCTTCCAGCTCGGCCATACGGGGCCGGGGCCAAGGGCTGTTCTGCCGCAATCGGTAAATCGTCGGGAAGGCCGCATAAAACGCCGCATGGGCCCGCAGAATGGCCCAGGTATGACGCGGTTCTTTTTTCATAACAAAATACACGCCAGCCACCCCGTCCAATACAAGTCGGGCGAAAATTTTGGGGATGCATTCCGAGGCGTGGAGGTTTTGGGCCAACGTAAAAAGACTGTTTCGGAAGTTGAGATAGGTTTTGCGAGGACTGCCGTAGGCCAACGAACCACCACCCAGATGATACACCACCGATTCGGAAACCGATCGCAAGACTTTTCCACTTCGCTGTATGCGCCAACACAAATCGATTTCTTCCATATGCGCAAAATACCGGCGGTCCAGTCCCCCACATTCCCAAAAAACCTTGGAACGAACGGCCAGGCAGGCTCCGCTCGCCCAAAAAACCCGGTGCATTCCTTCGTACTGTCCCAGGTCTTTCTCCAAATCCTCAAAAACCCTACCGATGCAAAAGGGGTAACCCAGGGAATCCACCATCCCACCGGCCGCTCCGGCGTATTCAAAGGAATCCCGTTGGCGATCCGAGAGAATTTTGGGTTGCAAAGCCCCCACCGAAGCATCCTGAAGAAAAGCTCGGTTCAATGGTTGCAGCCAATCGGCTTGGACCTCCACATCCGAATTTAACAAAACATAAACATCCGCTTCCACCCCTTGGAGGCCTTCCATATACCCACCCGTATACCCAAAATTCGATTCAAGTTGGACCATTTTGCGGTTCTCGCCCACCATCACCCCGTTCAACCATTCCTTGGATCCATCGGTGGACGCATTATCAATGACCACCAGGGTCCAACGGGGGTAATCGGTTGCCAAAACGGATGGCAAATACCTTTGGAGATGCTCCAAGCCATTCCAATTGAGTACAACGACCGCAAAATGCAAAAAGTCCATGGGTTGATCCTGCTTTTGAATTTTTAGAGGGACGTGGATGGGCGATCGAGACCCTCAAGTTTCCATCGACGATGCGACCAAAGCCAAAACGATGGAGCGCGAAAAATTTGTTGACTCAGTCGGTCCATGTACCATTGCATCAAAAATCCCGAAGGTTCCAGTTCCCAGCCTTGGGGGGCTTCCTCCAAACGAACTCGGTACTTCCCACCCTCCAGCGGTTCGATTCCCACATAGACCGGTCGCAGACCGTAGGCCCTGCTCAATTCCTCCGGCCCCTGATACATGAGGGTTCGCTGCCCCAAAAAGGTGCCCACGATCCATCGGCTATGGGGCGTCGGCGATTGGTCGGCACCCAAATACAAGGCCACGGGGGTGGCGGGGGAGTCATTTTCAAAGAATTGCTTGAGACGGGGCCTGACTTCTTTGATGGGAACCGGTACCAGCCCCTGACGTTCCCTCCATCGCCGAAGCCAACGCTCGGCCCAACGGCGACCCAAGGGTTTGTAAACAAACCAAAACTGAACCGAAGGCTCCGCGGCCAACCGCCGGGCAATCCATTCCCAATTTCCGTAATGCGAAGTCAACAAAACCAACGAACGCTGATCAGCCGAAGCCTGCGCAAGGACCTCTGGATTCTCCAAATGAATTTGTTGGGCTAAACCAACCCCAGAACGCCTGAGACTACAAAACAAATCCCAAAGCAATCCTCCGAGGTATCGATAAAAACCGCGCTCAATCGCTTGCCTTTCCTGGACCGTTTGGGCCCCAAAGACTCGCAAAAGATTGTCCTGCACCACTTTTCGACGGTAACCCATCCGGTACTGCAACACAAATGCCAGCAATCGCCCCACCCCTCTTACTGGTTTCGCAAGTGATCATCCAGGTGAGAGCCAAAATGACCGCGATTCATGGAATTATCCAAGTTCTGAAAGGCGGTGGTCCTGCTAAACAATTGCAGGCGCCATTGCGGGTCGGAATTTTCGCCAAAGGCATCCGAATGCAACAAGACATAATCGTTGGTGACCATATCCGGATTGTAAAACACAAAACGAACATTGCGTTGACCTTTGATTTGGTAGTACCACCAAACTTCGTAAGGAAAGGCCGATGGCTCGTTGTCCACCACGGTTCTGGAATTGGGCGGTCCATACTGAAGGTAAACCCGGCCTCTTTCGGTTTCGTAACCCGTGGTAATCCGAGAGGAAAACATTGAAACGGTTTTGTCCACTTCTTCTTGGTAGGCCATCCACCGGGAAACCGCCCCCTGTTCCCCGCTCCCTTTCCAAAAATGGTAAACAAAATTTTGCATGGCGGAACGGTCCTTGGGTTGGGTGTTTGCCAAGCGATCCAAGGTTCCCCGTTGCCTGGTGTCGCATAGAGGCCTCAGTGACATGCATTGCCGGTAAATCGCGTTGCTGTCCAAACCCATCAACCATTGCTCCCAAGCTTGGAGTGAATCCTGGGTCGCATCGCCTGGACGACCTTGGACCGCCAAGAGGCCGTTTTTGGCCCAACCATCAAGTCGCCAACGGACCACCGATACGGTTTTTTGATCGAGCGTCGTATTGGTGCTGTCTTTGAGCTCCATAACCAAACGATAGGTGCCAGGGTCCAAATCAGCCAAAGGCCATGTGCCCAGCACCGCATGGACTTGTTTGCCAACAGGTATCCGGGAAAAAGCCTGTCGGGCACCTACCACTCGACCGTCTTGATCCTGCAAAGCGTATTGCAGAAGGTAGCGACCCGCTTTGGTAGAGTCCAGGTGAACCTCGGTATAAAACGCCATGGTATCCAACGTCCTCCGGTAAGGCAAATCCGGTCTGGCCATTAAAAAAAAACCATGACGATTCCACCGGGAAGCCTCCGAAGAACGGTACCATGCATGCAACAAAATCGGAGCACTCAGGCTGGGTCCGGTGGTCGGGGTGTCCACCATCAGTTCCTTGGACAAAACCGCACGGTCCAAGGTATCCCAGAGGCTGACCGCACGGATTTCCAAACCGTATCGACCGGGAGGCAAATAAAAACGTCGCAAATCCGCCCAGTCCCCGGATGTCATTGGGCTCGAAGTGTCGGATTTGGTCGTTGCGTTTTTTCGTAACACATATTTATCAAAAGCACGGATTCCGTCCTTGTGATAGACCATGATTTCAATCCGGATGCCCGTGTTAGCGGACGAATCAACCGGAGTGGATGCGGGACGCAGGTAAAGGGTCAAATCAACATAGGGACCGGATAGCGGATGTCGCCAGATGCTGGGAACGCAGGCCAAATCCATGGCCTGCAGCACAGCCACGCCTTGGAAACAGAGCAGCAGGAGCAGCCGTAGTTTAGCCGGACGTAGTTTAGCAGCCATAAGAACCGGAATATTTTGGAGTCAAACGAAGCATGGAACCTGGTGGAGGGACCCCCTCTGCCCTTGCATTGCTGGCCGGAAGGGTCCTTGGTAGCAAAACTAATGCATTTGGAGGAGGTCTGCTTTGACCCGGGAACTCCCTTTGTCAAGGCGAGCGGCATGAACAGGTACCGGCTCTTGGATCCCAGGGGTTCCCTCCTCATGAGTCTTCCCATTGAGGGGGGGCGTAGCCATCACCAACCCATAGGCCGGGTGCGCTTGGTCCAGCCCAGTCAATGGGCCTCCCAGCACTGGAAACACCTTGTCAACACCTACCGAAGGGCCCCTTACTTTGACTATTGGGCCGATGACCTCGAAAAAATCATTCTACAGCCGGATTCTTTGCTTTTTGACTACAACCTGCGCATTTTGAATTACCTCATGACCAAGTTGCGGCATCCCCTCAAAATTCATGTCGTCTCCCTGAACCAACAAACAGGCCTCCTCAAAAAAGCATGGCCGCCTTTGAGACCTTATTACCAACACTTTGAGGAACGTCTTGGGTTTGTGCCTGGTTTGAGTGTTTTGGACCTTCTTCTTCAATGCGGCCCCAACGAAGCCAAGGCCCACCTTCTTGATCGGAGAAACGAACCTTGAACCTAATTTTGTGACATGCCTTTCTTCTTCGATTGCAAGCCAAGCGCCTCCTCCCCCTTTGGGCGAATTTTCCTGTTATGTGCCCTCCTAGCCTTGGTTTTGGCCCATTCGGCCCTGGCCCAATTTGAAGAAAAAAGTGTTCAGGTCGGCCAAATGGGCCTGCACATCACCAACGCGGGGACGGTCGGCAGACCCAATGTCCGAAACGAGCCCCAAGGCCTGCCTTCCATGGAATACCCTTTGAATTCCGGGGTTGAGCATCTCTTTGAGGCCGGCCTATGGCTGGGTGCCTACCGAGGGGGTCAGTTGTCCGTCTCGACGGGATCGCTGGACGATGCATCGGGTTATGCGGCCGGCAAGGCGGGCTTTGAGTTTAGTCCCTTGCCCGGTTGGCCCGTCCTTGAAAAGTC
>CAIOCC010000150.1 GCA_903856555.1 uncultured Bacteroidota bacterium | reverse complement strand
TATATCCTGGCCATGAGCGGTGGTACCTATGTCATCGGTTCTTCGGCCACGGCGAATTTTCCGACGGTAACGGCCGCGGTTGATGCCATGAGGCAGGGTGGTATTACAGGTTCCATGAATTTCTTGATCGAACCGGGTACTTATTTCTCACCTACCGGTGGTTATGATCTATCCTCTATTATTGGTGCCGGTGGTTCGACAACCATCGGATTTAGCAGCTTAACTGGCTCTGCAGCGGACGTCATTCTTTACAACGACACCACAGGCACGCCATCCAGCGCCCGTCATACGTTCAATGTATCGGTTCCTGGCGTTTCCTTTAGCTCGCTGACCTTTGCTCGTTTTAATATCGGCTCTTCTACATCAGCCGCCTTAAACTTTAACACCGGTGCCCACAATGCTTCGGTGACGGGTTGTGTATTCAACGATTTGTTGGGTACCTCCAATTTTGCTAGCAATGCCATCCGCATGGGTGATTGCAACGGTGTTAGCATTATTGGCAATCAGTTCAATGATTTTTATTACAACATTTATCAGTCGGGTAACAGTGGAGCGGTTGGATCCGCTTATTCATCGGGCTTGCAAGTGATTTCCAATACCATCAATCGTTGCAGATACTATGGTATTTACTTGATAAGTGTAAGCAACTGTTTGGTGCAGAATAATATGCTGGATCAAATGCATCCAACGGCCACCTTTGGTTACGGTATTTATTTTAGCCGTTGCTACAAGGCGACCGTTTCGGAGAATACGATCCAAGGGCTGCTACCGATTTACCCCATTTATTTCTACAATTTCAACGGGGATCCTGCCAACACCAACCGTGTTGTGAACAACGTAATTTCCGGAACCAACCTTACGGCGTCTTCCACCCATTATCCTATTTATCTAAGCGCGTTCTTTTCTGCAACCGCAACCGCACCCGTCAACCCTCGGGATTATGTCGATGTGGCGCATAACTCGGTGAATTACCAAGTTAGCAGCACCTCGACGACGGCCTATGGCCTTCTGCATGTTGCGGGTTCCACGACGGCGGCTAATAACGCCATCATCAAGGTGTTTAATAATATCTTCTACGCCAAAGCGGGCGCTGGTGCGACCCTGCCTACGGGGATTCGTGGTATTTACATTTCGGCGGCTCAGGCACGCGATTCCATTCAGTCGAATTACAATAACATTCGTTTGGAGGACAATGCGGGTGCTCCTGCTGCCAGGCCTTTGGTTGGGGTGACGACAACGGCCACCACCAACTACAGCACTTTGGCCGCTTGGACCACGGCTTCCGGTCGTGATGCCAACTCCGTTTCGATTTCTCCCAACTTTGCGAGCATTACCAACGCCATCCCTTCTGCACAGAACATGGATAACCTGGGAACCCCGTTGGCCTATGTAACCATTGACCGTTCGGGTGCATCGCGTAATGCGGTGACCCCCGACCTTGGTGCATTTGAATTCACGCCGTCTTCTACGGATTTGAGCCTTGCAAGTGTGAATGCATCGGCGTCATGCCCTGCAGCTGGTCAGCCGTTGACGGCGACGATTCGCAATGTCGGCGCATCAGCTTTTGATTTCTCTTTGGATCCCGCAACCATTAGCGTTAGTGTTTCTGGCCCTATTCCACAGACATTCTCGGTTACCATCAATTCAGGTATTCTGGATACGGCATCCAACATGACGGTCAACGTGACCAACCTTCTCGACTTGTCCATCGGTGGTACCTACACCTTAGGTGGCAATCTTTCGGCATCTACCGATGGCAACGTAGCCAACAATGCCAATACAGGTACGGTTGTTGTTCAGGTTGCAAACCCCAGCCCTTATACCCAGGACTTCAACACAGGTACGGCCGTACCAGCAGGTTTTACAACCAATATGTTACGTAATGCCACAGCCGGTGTTGGTCAAACCCCCTGCTTACGCCGAAATGTTTATGGCGCCAATGTAGCTGATTTAGATGGTCCCTTGGTGGGTCCTGTAGCAGCGGGCGATGCCTTCAGGTTTGAATACAAAATCACCGATTGGCCTTCCACTTGGCCTGGAACTGCTGTACCAATGGGTGCAGGTGATACGATCAAGATTTTTATGTCCGGTGATTGCGGTATTTCTTACACATTGGTTGATTTCATTACCTCGGCCAATCATGTTAGCAGCAACGCTTTTGCTCGTTATACTGTTCCAGTACCATCTTCGATGGTCGGGGGCTTTGTGAAGGTTCGCCTTAACTTCCGTCAGCAGAGTGGATTGGATGTTGATTTTGATGTCGATAATTTCCAAATCGTTCAACCCCCTGCCGTTGATATGGGTGTCGTAGCCATTACATCTCCCAACGATGGTTGTGGTCTCAGTGCTTCATCAGTGGTGAGTGTTCGTGTTCGCAATTTTGGTGCTGCAGCTCAGTCCAACATTCCTGTTTTCTATTCCATCAATGGTGGTACAGCCATCAACGAAGTGATCCCAGGTCCTGTTAACCCAGGTGATACGATGACCTATTCGTTTGCTACCACTGCGAACCTTGCCGTTGCAGGTCCCTACAATATCGCAGCTGCTACAACTTCTTCTAACGATGGAGATCCAGCCAATGACGGAGCCAACCGTTTGGTGACCTCTTATTTGCTGGTGAATCAGTTCCCCTATTCTCAGGATTTTGAGAATGGTCCTGCTGGTTGGACGGTTGGTGGTTCCAATCCATCCTGGGCATTAGGTGCCCCCGCTGGTACCGTTATCAATGCCGCAGGTGGTGGAGTTGCCTCATGGGTAACCAACCTGGCGGGCAATTACAACGCCAGCGAAGCTAGTTATATCCAATCCCCCTGTTTGAGCTTTGCAAGCGTATTCAATGCGGTTCTCAACATGAAGGTTTGGTGGCATGCCGAAGTTGGATATGATGGGGGTCAAGTTCAGTATAGTATTGATGGTGGCAACACCTGGTCTGTTCTGGGTAATGGCTCTTCCGGCTTGTTTAACTGGTACAACGACACCTTGACCTTTGGTCCCGCTGCAGGTCGGACCGTTTGGACGGGTAATACTGCAACGTCCAATCCTCCCACATCGGGCGGTTGGGTTAACGTTCGCCATAGTTTGGCGGCCCTTAATTTCCAATCCAGTGTTCTTTTGCGTGTAGCATTCTATGCTGATAATTCCGTTCAGTACGAAGGTTTGGGCGTTGATGATATCAGCATTGACCTGCCACCCGCCGTTGACATGGGAGTGATTGCCGTGACGGCACCGGTTTCTGGTTGCGTACTTGGTACCCAAGAGCAGGTATCGGTTCGCTTGTCCAACTTTGGTTCGGCCTCGCAGAGCAATTTCCCTGTTTCTTATTCGGTGAACGGTGCAACCCCCGTCGTTGAAACCTACGTGGGCACGGTGAACCCTGGTGATACCGTTCAATTCACGTTTGCAACCCGTGCTGACCTTTCCCTTCCTGGATCTTATGTCGTGCGCGGTGCTACCGCCTTGTCAAATGACGCCTTCCCAGTGAACGATGGCCGTAACATCACGGTGGTGAACACCTTCCCCAACATCGTTCCTATCATCGCTAACTTGAACAGCGGTTTCCCAACATTTCTGCAGCCAAGCCCAGCTACCAATATGTTTGCTGCTGCAACAGGGGTTGGTCAAAGCGGTAATCTGCGTTACAATGTGTTCTCTACCTTGGTCGCCAATCTTAACACCAAATTGGTAGGTCCATTGCAAGCAGGTCATAATTTGGAATTTGATTATAAGATCACCGATTGGTCTGGCTGGGTATGGCCGGGGATTCCATCGAACCTAGGTGCTGGTGATACCATCAAAGTATTTGTTTCGAATACTTGTGGTCAGTCGTACCAATTGTTGGATACCATCCATGCTGGCAACCACATTCCTGATACCAACTATCGTACGCGTACGGTGTCATTGGCTTCTTTTGTTGGACAATCGATTTATGTCCGTATCGTCTTTGCTCAGGCAAGTGGTATCGATGTCTATTTTGATGTTGACAATTTCAAGATTTGGAATCCGCTTTCTCCTCGCATTCTTTCCATTTCTCAATCGACCGCAACTTGTACCCCTACCAACCACGATGTGGAGGCTCAGATCGCCATCGCGGCTCAGGGTGCATCCTTGACTCAGGTGAATCTTCAATACGATTTGACGGGTCTCGGTTACTCTTCTACGCCGATGACCTACAATGCGGCCAATGACCGTTGGGTTGGTGCAGTTCCTGCAGGTTCTATCAACGTACCTGTTCGTTACCGGGTTACCGCCTTGGATGCATCCAGCCTCGTAGATACCTCGTTGCCTCGTACGTACACCGACAACTACCTCACGGTATTTGCTGGTAACGACACAACCGTAACTCCTGGTGACACAGCTACCTTGAGTGCATCCACCACTGGCTTTGCTTCCTCCTCCATGTTACGTGCTAGCACGGTGGGCGGCAACGGTTCAGGTGGCGTGACGTTCAATCTGCGCGCTCGCAATGCGATTACCATCGATTCGATCCTTGTACCTATTTCGGGTTCAACGGGGACCACGGTTGATGTTTGGTACAGTACCTCACCAATTAACGGTGCACCGACGGTGGCTTCTCCAGCTTGGACTCAGATTGTCTCCGGTTACAGCGTAACGGCTAATAACGCCAGCTTGACCCCGACCAGCCTTGTTGGAATTCCGATGCCCGCTAACTTCTCAATGCCAAGTGGTGCGGTTTATGGATTCTTCGTTGGATGCAATGGAACGATGATTTACACCACCTATGCATCTCAGGTTGACACCTTTGTGGACCCTAACATGGTTATTTACACCGGTCCTAACGTTGGTTACGGTGGATCTGCGCCGAACCCAACCTTTAGCACTCGTCAGTTCTGCGGTGCGGTAAGTGTTCGCAATCCAGCCGCAGTGGCATGGATGGCACAGGGTTCCTCGACCATTCTCAGCACGGGTCCTGTATTCAGGGTTGCACCGAATGCCACCACGACCTATGTGGCTATGATTACAGACTCTGTTTGTACGACCACCGATGCGGTGACTGTCTTCACAGTGGGTCAGAACCAAGTCACCGGTACCTTCAAGTACAACAACACTCCTCAAACCCCGATGACGAACTCCACCGTTCAGTGTCGTGATGCGAACAACGTGGTTCTTTTGACTGCTCAAACAGACGCAACGGGTACCTATTCCATGTCCGGTATGACCAACGGTACCTATACCGTAACGGGTGTTACCAACAAGCCTTGGGGTGGTGTTAACTCGGTAGATGCCTTGGGTATTGCGAGAAGCTTCACCGGTGCAGCTCCATTGGTGGGATTGCGTGTGAAGGCGGCCGATGTAAACGGCTCCAACACGATCAATTCTTTGGATGCCTTGACTACTTCTCGTCGCTTCTCTGGTAGCATTGCCTCCTTCACGGTCGGTAACTGGGCCTACGAGGCGGTACCTACGACGGTTGCCGGCGGTGTAACAACCCGCAACATTATGGCCCTTGCCTACGGTGATGTGAATGGTTCTTACCAACCAAACACGGCCCTCCGTCTCGACCCCCGCATGGTTGCATTTAATCAGGGTTACATGACCGCTTCTGATTTGACCAT
>CAIOCC010000149.1 GCA_903856555.1 uncultured Bacteroidota bacterium | reverse complement strand
CGTACCTACAATCTGATTAAATTCCGCAAAACCAACCAATACACCTGTGTTAACCACAAGCCTTTGGTGCGGGTTGGGGACCACGTTCAGCCTGGTGATGTGTTGGTTGAAGGTTATGCCACTCAGGCCGGTGAATTGGCCTTGGGTCGTAACCTCAAGGTGGCCTTCATGCCATGGCAGGGTTACAACTTTGAGGATGCCATCGTGATTTCTGAGCGGGTTGTCCGCGAAGATTGGTTCACATCGGTGCACATTGAGGAATTTGAATTGCAGGTCCGTGATACCAAGCGTGGCGAAGAAGAACTCACCGCTGATATTCCCAATGTCTCCGAGGAGGCTACCAAAGATTTGGACGAGAACGGTTTGATCCGTGTTGGTGCCGAGGTCCGCGAAGGCGATATCCTCATCGGCAAAATCACGCCCAAAGGTGAAAGCGATCCATCGCCCGAAGAGAAATTATTGCGCGCCATTTTTGGCGACAAGGCCGGTGACGTCAAAGACGCTTCATTGAGGGTTCCACCTTCGATGACAGGTGTAGTAATTGACAAAAAACTCTTTACCCGCGTTCGCCGTGACAAATCCGGTAAACAGGAAGAGAAATTATTGTTAGAGCGCATTGACCAAGATTTGACCAAAGAAGCAGCCACACTACGTACCACCTTGGTGGACAAGTTGATGGAAGTAGCCGAAGGCAAGGTTTCTCAAGGGGTCTTCAACAAACTTGGCGAAGAAATCATCCCCAAGGGTGTCAAATTCACCCGAAAAGGCTTCAACGAGGTTGATTACGATAAAGTCAATGCCAAAGGATGGCTTATCGACAAAGAGAAAAGCGAGCTCATCGAGCGCCTTCACAAAAACTACATGCTTCGTCTTTCGGAGCTGAACGGTGAAGCGAAGCGTCGGAAGTTCAACATTCAAGTCGGTGATGAATTGCCAGCCGGTATCAATCAATTGGCCAAGATTTATGTCGCCCAGAAGCGCAAGCTGAAGGTGGGAGATAAGATGGCCGGTCGTCACGGTAACAAAGGAATTGTCGCCCGTATTGTACGGGACGAGGATATGCCTTTCACAGCCGATGGCAAGCCGGTGGATATCGTTCTGAATCCGCTCGGGGTACCATCGCGTATGAACCTGGGTCAGATTTATGAATCGGTTTTGGCATGGGCCGGTAAAGAATTGGGTGTCAAATTTGCGACTCCGATTTTTGACGGTGCCAGTTACGACGAGGTGAAGGATTATACCATCAAAGCCGGCATCCCCGAATTGGGAGGTACCCAGCTGTACGATGGACAATCCGGCATGGCGTTTGACCAAAAAACCACCGTTGGAGTTATCTACATGCTCAAATTGGGACACATGGTCGACGACAAAATGCACGCCCGTTCCATTGGACCCTATTCACTCATTACGCAGCAGCCGCTGGGTGGTAAGGCTCAATTTGGTGGACAGCGTTTTGGTGAAATGGAAGTTTGGGCGTTGGAGGCCTTTGGTGCTTCCAATCTTTTGCAGGAAATTCTTACCTACAAATCGGATGATATTGTGGGCCGTGCCAAAGCTTACGAAGCCATTGTGAAGGGCGATCCCCTTCCGCCGGCCAATATCCCCGAGTCCTTTAATGTATTGTTGCACGAGCTTCGCGGTTTGTGTTTGGATGTTCAACTCGATTAATCAACGCCCATGTCGTTTAGAAAAGATTGGAAGGTCAAGAGCAATTTTACCAAAATCCGCATCGGGCTTTCTTCGCCGGAAGCCATCTTGGAGCGTAGCCAAGGGGAGATCATCAAACCCGAAACCATTAATTACCGGACCTACAAGCCGGAAATGGGTGGCTTGTTCTGTGAGCGCATTTTTGGTCCGGTAAAGGACTACGAGTGCCATTGCGGTAAGTACAAGCGCATTCGCTACAAAGGCATCGTATGTGACCGTTGCGGGGTGGAAGTCACCGAAAAGAAGGTGCGTCGCGATCGTATCGGGCACATCAAATTGGTGGTACCCGTTGCCCATATTTGGTATTTCCGTTCGTTGCCCAACAAAATCGGTTACCTGCTCGGTTTGCCCAGCAAAAAGCTGGACATGATCATTTATTACGAGCGGTACGTTGTTATTCAGGCTGGTATCAAAGAGGGTCAACTCCAAAAAATGGATTTCCTGACCGAGGAAGAGTATCTGGATCATTTGGATTCTTTGCCCAGGGACAACCAGCACCTCGACGATCGGGATCCGCAGAAGTTCATCGCCAAAATGGGTGCAGAGGCGATCAGCGATTTGTTGGAGCGCATCAACTTGGACGAACTTTCTTCGCAATTGCGTTACCAAGCCGCGACCGAAACATCGCAGCAACGCAAAACCGATGCCTTGAAGCGCCTCAAAATTGTTGAAGCCTTCAAATCATCGAACGCTGAGAACCGTATCAACCGTCCCGAGTGGATGGTCGTACGCATGGTTCCTGTGATTCCGCCCGAACTTCGTCCGCTGGTGCCCTTGGAAGGGGGACGTTTTGCGACATCGGATTTGAACGATTTGTACCGCCGGGTGATCATTCGGAACAATCGCCTCAAGCGTTTAATGGAAATCAAAGCGCCCGATGTGATTCTGCGTAACGAGAAGCGGATGCTTCAAGAAGCTGTGGACTCTCTTTTCGACAACAGCCGCAAAGTGAATGCTGTCAAGGCCGATGGGAACCGCGCCCTCAAGTCTTTGAGTGATATGCTCAAAGGAAAGCAAGGTCGTTTCCGTCAGAATTTGTTAGGAAAACGGGTTGACTATTCGGGTCGTTCGGTCATCGTGGTCGGTCCTGAAATGAAATTGCATGAATGCGGTCTTCCCAAAGACATGGCGGCTGAATTGTTCAAGCCATTTGTGATTCGCAAACTCATCGAGAGAGGTATTGTCAAGACGGTTAAGTCCGCCAAGAAATTAGTCGATCGCAAGGAGCCGGTGGTCTGGGATATTTTGGAAAATGTGCTCAAAGGTCATCCGGTTCTTTTGAACCGTGCCCCAACCCTGCACCGCTTGGGTATTCAGGCTTTCCAGCCCAAATTGATTGAAGGCAAGGCGATTCAACTCCACCCCTTGGTTTGTACGGCCTTTAACGCGGACTTTGACGGTGACCAAATGGCCGTGCACGTTCCGCTGGGCAATGCGGCCATTCTGGAGGCCCAATTGTTGATGCTTGCTTCGCACAATATTTTGAATCCGGCCAACGGATCACCTATCACGGTTCCTTCCCAGGACATGGTCTTGGGTCTTTACTATATCACCAAAGGCCGGAAGTCGACGCCGGAGCACCCTATCAAGGGCGAAGGCCGGATTTTCTATTCCGAAGAAGAAGCCAACATTGCTTACAACGAAGGCATGGTCGCTCTGCATGCATGGGTCAAGGTACGTACCCAGGTTCGGAACGAGGCCGGTGGATTGGACACCAAGTTGGTCGATACCACGATGGGTCGCATCCTTTTTAACCGTTCGATTCCCCAAGCCGTTGGTTTTATCAACGAACTGATGACCAAAAAATCCCTGAGGGACTTGATTGGTGTGATTGTTCGTCAAACCGATATTCCTACCACGGCTGATTTCTTGGATCATATCAAGGAGTTGGGCTTCAAAATGGCCTTCAAAGGTGGCCTTTCCTTTAATCTGGACGATGTGATGGTGCCAGAGAACAAGGTGACCTTGATCGAAGCCGCGCAACGCGAAGTCGAAGATGTGACCGGTAACTATAACATGGGTTTCATCACCAACAACGAACGTTACAATCAGGTTATTGATATTTGGACCCGTACCAATTCCAAGATCACCGACACCTTGATGAAGGAGATTGCCTCTGACAAACAAGGATTCAATTCGGTTTATATGATGTTGGATTCCGGAGCTCGTGGTTCCAAGGAACAGATCCGTCAGCTAGGCGGAATGCGTGGTCTGATGGCCAAGCCCCAAAAAAGTGGCGGTGCCGGCGAGATCATTGAAAACCCGATTTTGTCCAACTTCAAAGAAGGACTTAACGTACTCGAGTACTTTATCTCTACCCACGGTGCCCGTAAGGGTCTGGCCGATACCGCCCTCAAAACGGCGGATGCCGGTTACCTGACGCGTCGTCTTCACGATGTGGCCCAAGATGTAATCATTAACGAGGAAGATTGTGGAACCCTGCGTGGGATCGAAGTCACCGCCCTCAAGGATAACGAGGAAGTGGTCGAACCGCTCAAGGAGCGTATTGTAGGTCGTGTTGCGGCTTCCGATGTCGTGAATCCATTGGATAACCAGGTCTTGTTGGCGGCGGGCGAAGAAATCACCGAAGCCGTGGCCGCAATTATTGAAGCATCCCCTGTAGAGGCTGTTGAGATCCGTTCGGTCTTGACCTGCGCTTCGGTTAGCGGTGTTTGTGTTAAGTGTTATGGCCGGAATCTCGCCACGAATCGTACCGTTCAAATCGGTGAAGCTGTGGGTGTTATTGCGGCTCAGTCCATCGGTGAACCCGGAACGCAGTTGACACTGCGTACATTCCACGTGGGTGGTGTTGCCGGTAACATTGCTACGGAATCACAATTGGTCGCCAAGTTTGACGGTCTGGTCGAGTTTGACGAAGTCCGTACGGTCACCAATGCAACCTCTGACAAAAATGTTCCGGTTGAAACGGTGGTTTCCCGTTCAGGTGAAATCAAGATCATGGACTTCAAAACGCGTTTGCCTTTGATGACCAATGTATTGCCTTATGGTGCGACGCTTTCGGTGAAGGCCGGTGACAAAATCAAGAAAGGCGATCTTATTTGTATTTGGGACCCGTATAACGCCTTGATTATTTCTGAATTCAAGGGTAAGGCGGATTTCGAACACATTGTTGACGGTATTACGTATCGTGAGGAATCCGACGAACAAACCGGTCACAAGGAGAAAGTTATTATTGATACCAAGGACAAGACCAAAAACCCTGCGGTTAAGATCTTGGACTCCAAGAAAAACAATCAACGCACCTACAACCTTCCGGTTGGTGCCCACCTTCAGGTGAACGATGGGGATGTTATTTTGCCAGGAACCATTTTGGCCAAAATCCCACGATCGACCACCAAAACACGGGATATCACCGGGGGTCTTCCCCGCGTTACCGAGCTTTTTGAGGCGCGTAACCCGTCCAATCCAGCGGTGGTCTCCGAAATTGATGGTGTGGTCACCTTTGGTGGAATCAAGCGGGGTAACCGTGAGATTCAAGTTGAGTCCAAGGATGGTCAAATCAAGAAGTATTTGGTTCCGCTCAGCAAGCACATTCTTGTACAAGACAACGACTTTATCAAAGCAGGTGATCCGCTTTCGGATGGGGCCATTACACCGGCCGCAATTCTCGGGATCAAAGGACCTGGTGCTGTACAGGAATATTTGGTCGACAATATTCAGGAGGTCTATCGTCTCCAGGGTGTGAAAATCAACGACAAACACTTTGAAGTCATCGTTCGTCAGATGATGCAGAAGGTCGTGATTGTTGATCCGGGCAATACCTCCTTCCTGGAGCAGGAAGTGGTTAACAAGCAGGATTTCATGCGCCTCAACGATGAAATTTTCGACAAGCAATTGATTTTGAATGCCGGCGATTCCAACAACCTGCGTCAGGGGGATATTGTACCCATGCGCAAAGTACGGGATGAGAATTCGGCACTAAAACGCAAGGATCTCAAACAAGTTGAATTTGTTCGTGCTTTGCCAGCCACTTCGCAGCCTTTGCTTCAAGGGATAACGCGGGCATCGTTGGGTACCAAGTCTTTTGTATCGGCGGCATCGTTCCAGGAAACCACCAAGGTTTTGAACGAGGCGGCGATTGCTGGTAAAGTTGACGAATTGTTGGGCCTCAAGGAAAATGTTATTGTGGGTCACTTGATTCCTGCGGGAACCGGTGTGCGCGCCTATGAGAAAATGGTGGTTGGTTCTTTGGAAGAGTACCAGCGCCTGATGGCTTCCAAGGAGGAATTTGAAACCGAGGAATCGTTGATTTCGGAGTCCAATCCTGCTTAATCCAAAACCAATAACAACCCCCATCTGTTCCTTCGTTTTCGATCGTTTTTGAATCTTTCACCTTCTTGCCCGTCCTACCATGAGTCAGAATAATCCAGCTCCCGATAATCAAATTAACATTGAATTAGACGAGCAAATGGCCGAAGGAATCTACAGTAACCTGGCCATCATCACGCACTCCAACGCAGAATTTGTGGTTGATTTTGTGCGGATGATGCCCGGTTTACCCAAGGCGAAAGTCAAATCACGGATTGTCCTGACTCCTCAGCATGCCAAACGTTTGTTGCATGCCTTGGCGGATAACTTGGAAAAGTTTGAGCAAGTCCACGGGGAAATTGATTTAGGTGAAACCCTGGGTGGTGGCTCCTTGCCGATGACTTTCGGCGGGCCAACGGCCCAGGCTTAGGGGAATTTCCCTGTCCTAGCGCAATTCCTAGGACTAGGGGAAATCTTTAGTTCTAGGGGGAATATTTTACCAGGCTATGGTTTTCGTAGGATGTAGCGCAAGGTTGCGCTTCCTCCGCGCGCGTCACTGAATTGAAGGAAATACAAGCCTTCGGGAATTTGAGGTTGTAGCTCCCAGCGAAGGCCTTTGGGGTCGGCGCATTCCTCCGGCCCCCATGAATGACCATCGATGATCCGTCCCGTTTCATCGGTCAGGCGTGCTTGCAGTCCCATAGGGTATTCAACATCACCCGTTTGGAGGTGGAGGGCCCCGTTACCTGGATTGGGAAAGAGACCAGGTGCTTGCATTCGGTATTCCCGTATTCCGCTCGGTGAGATGACCACGACGGTGCGGTGATCGATGAGAGAATCTACACAGAGATTGGCTCCGGTAACCCAAAGGCTTACCGGGTAAATCCCGTTTTGGTTGTAACGCTTTTGGGGCGCAAATCCGGTCATTAATGGATTGCCATCCCCAAAATCCCAGACATAGTAGGAACCGTATTGGCTTTGGTTGAGTAACCCCAGAAGAGAACCTCGCACGATGGTATCCCTGCTAAGTGAAAAGCCGGCAACGGGCCCGTATGGCACCGTAAAGCTCCGGGTTAAGGAATCAACCCCGTAACCGTTGTAGCCAAACAGCGTGACGGTGTGGGTTCCGGGTCCAGGGTTGAGGGTTATTAGGGTGTTGGTGGAGGTTTGGCCTTGGGGTAGGACCCAGCGAAGGCTGTCGGCCAGGGCGGCATCGGCCTGAACTTGAACCAGGACCGGGTTGCACCCACTCATGGTTAAATCCCACGAAACGACAGGGGGCATGGAATCCACCAAAATTTGGAGATCATCCAAATAGAGGTTGTTTCCGTTTTGGTTAAAAAATTCAAAGCGCAAATAAGCCGTCTTGGCGGGACGGAGAACCGAGAGGTCGATGGAATCCCTGCGCCATTGTTGGCTTTGCAAGGGGACAAAGGCGAGAGAATCGGGGGTCGTGGTGCCCAAGACTGCTCCACCAGCGGTCCAGAGTCGACGGTAGGTCATGCCGCAGTCGGTGGAGGCCCAAATCACCAAGGAATCGTAGGAGGTGGCGGGTTGAGGTCGGTAGCGGGGATTGTGAGCATAGGCCCTCCGAAAACGCAACAGGGCCAGGCCGCTGTCCGGAATGGGAAAGCGACCCGTCTCGAGGTAATCACGCTGGCCCAGGGCGGTGTACGCATGCCCATTCATGGTGACCGATCGAAAGCCGGTGGCCAGGCCCGATGTGGTGGAGAAATTCCAGGTCAAGCCGTTGTCTGGATTGTCGATTTGGCAACCTAAAGAGGCCAGGCTCCCGGTCTCAAAGGTCTGTCGCAGTGGCAAGGACCAGCGGGCTCGTTGGTTGAGGTTGTGCTGCAATGTGTTATCGGTGCTGTCTTCGTCAAAGACCAAATCCGGCCAAACTTGGACCTGAACCAAGGTTGCACCAGGTGCACCTCCTGTAGGCAATGGCCGCAGGCCCAGGTCCACGGTATCGGACTGGTTGGTTCCCAGGTTTTGATTGAATGACACCCAAAAAGGAGTGCCCGATCCAATTTGGCAACGAACGCGATAAGCTGCGATCATTGAATCCCCCAGATTGCTCACCCGATAACGCAAGCGCACCGAATCGGCACAAAGCAATCCGCCGGATTGAATCGGTCCTTGCAGGCTCAAATTATAGGCGCCTCGGTAGGGGGGGGTCGGGGTGTGAAAACGGGTCAGGTAACGAAAAGCCGAATCCACCTGTAGAAATCCGTTCCCGAAGGTATTGTCTTCGCCGGCGGGACCCAGGTCCAGGCCGGATTGGTACAAACCCCGCAGGATGGTGCTGCCGGGGAGATTTGGAAAGGCTTCTTTGAGCAAAAGAACGGCACCGGATACATGGGGCGAAGCCATGGAGGTGCCGGTTAGGTTCAGGTAGCCCCCGTTGTTGCCCGTGGAACGGACCGAGGTCCCCGGGGCGACCAGTTCGGGTTTGATCAAAAGGGAGGAATCAGGACTGGGACAAATCGAAGG
>CAIOCC010000148.1 GCA_903856555.1 uncultured Bacteroidota bacterium | reverse complement strand
GACCTCCTTCAACGTAGGTGACTGGGCTTTTGAAGCACCATCCTTCACCGCCAACGGACAAACCCAGTCTTTGGACTTCAAAGGCTTGGTCTACGGGGATGTAAACGCCAGTTACGTGCCCTCCAATCTGCGCCAGCCGATTCGCTTGATGATGGATTACAATTCCTTGGTGACCGAGCAATCCAACGGGACTTGGATACCGGTGACCACTGGCTTTGAAGGTACCGTTTCGGCTTTGTCGTTGGTGGCCGGTGTTCCAACGGGCATCGAAATCCTGGACGTTCGCTCTTCCTTGCCTCCGGGGGATTTGTCTTGGTCTTGGAATGGTGATGAATTTCGTTTGGGTTGGAGTGATGTGGAAGGGGTCGTACCGGTGACTGGACAACCTCTCTTTGAGATTTTGGTCCGCGGTTCTTCGGAGGCGCCCTGGGTACCCCGGGATTTGAGCGAAATGGCCGGACCCGATGGCGAAGCCTACCCCATGACCGACCTCCGTCTTCCCAAAGTAGTCCCTGCTTCCGGTTCTTGGCAGGCGGGGCTTTACCCCAATCCTGCAGGGGATTACAGCGCATTGGACTTGCATTTTCCTACAGGCGTCGAACAAGTGAGCGTGGTGGTTTACGATAGCCGGGGTCGTTTGGTTTGGTCTCAAGATCAGGACCGCGTTCCTTCCGGAAAAACACGGATTGAATTGCCGGTGGAACAATGGTCCGAGGGCCGGTACATGGTCCGTGTTGGGGTTGTTTCAGGTTCTGGAAATACCAACAACCCTGCTGATTTTGCCCGTCAATGGCCCCTTGTAATCCGTCGCTAACCCCTCAATTGCTCATTCGCCCCAAGGCTTTTATCCTCTACGATACCCATCCAAACCAACAACTATGAAAACCAACCTTTTGCGTTCAACGGCCTCCGCCCTCGCTGCGTTCGTTCTGTTTTTGATCACGGCAACGAGTGGCTTCAACATGGCCAACGCTCAAACGATTCAAGTCCAAGCCGGCAATGTCCAAGCCTGTGGAGGTGATACCGTTTCGGTTCCCATTCAAATCCTCAATGCCAACAATTTGGGTGCGATTTCCCTTTCGCTGAACTACAACGGTGGAACCCTATCCTATGTTGGTTTTAGCAACGCCCACCCTTCCTTGGGATCGAACCTCATCGTGAATGCAACGACTCAAGGAACGCAGCCACAGGTTCGGGTCGCTTGGTTCAACTTGGTGCCTGTTAGTGTGAACGGGCTTTTGTTGAATATGCGTTTTCGGGCTACCGGAAATTCAACCCTCTCCTGGGATCTCCAGAATGCTGGCAATTGTGAATTGGCTGATTCTGCGGCGAATGTTATTAACAATGTAACCTTTACCAACGGCGGTGTAGGTGCTGCCGTTGCTCCGGCCCTCACGCAGCAACCCAATCCCACGGTGCAAGCCCTGGCCGGCGGTTCGGTATCCCTTGCGGTCGTAGCGACCAACGCGGCCACTTACCAATGGCAACGCCAAAGCGGCAGTGCCTGGACCAACCTAAGCAACGGTTCCGGAGTTGCTGGCGCCACATCGGCTACTTTGCAATTGACGGGAATAACCTCCGCTTTGGATAACACTGTTTACCGG
>CAIOCC010000147.1 GCA_903856555.1 uncultured Bacteroidota bacterium | reverse complement strand
GGATACATGGGGCGAAGCCATGGAGGTGCCGGTTAGGTTCAGGTAGCCCCCGTTGTTGCCCGTGGAACGGACCGAGGTCCCCGGGGCGACCAGTTCGGGTTTGATCAAAAGGGAGGAATCAGGACTGGGACAAATCGAAGGTCCTCGGCTGGAGGAGGATGCAATGCTGAGGCTTCCGTTGGAGCCAACGCTCACATTCCCGGTGCAGAACACATTGACTTCGTTGAGGTTGATGTTTTTGGGTGCGGTGATGGTGGAGATCCCCGAGCCGCTATTGCCTGCCGAAAAAACCACCGCCAGTCCGGCCGCAGAGAGGGCAGTGAACATCGGTAGATAGGTAGGGCTGTTGCATTGGGAACTGTCCTGGGTGGAGCCCCCCCAGCTGTTGTTAATCACATCGGGTACATCGGAAGTGGTCAACGGATTCCCGTCCGGGTCCATGGCCCATTGAAAGGCGGAGGTGGTGGAACCGCCAGCGCAGAGGGCCCCGGCCGCTATCCATTGAGCCCGGACCGCCATGCCCACCGTGTCCTGGGTTTGGGCATCCATGCCCACCATAGTGCCCATCACATGGGTTCCGTGGGGGGTATTTCCCCCACAATCGCTGGGGGTATTGCCGGCTCCCAACCAGGCTTGGGATGCAGGAACCTGCAGACCCTTCCAACGACTGCTCAAGGCCGGATGGGTCCCCCAAACCCCGGTATCGATGTTCATCCCCAGTCTTCCCCGGCCTCGGTAACCCCGGGCCCACATCAAGGGGGCTTGGGTGGCTCTCAGGCCGGGCTCGGTACCGCCAAGGCTCTCGGGCCGACCTTCTCCAGGCCCCAACGTCACCGGATCAGGACCAAAGCCAGGGTCGGCATCGGCTTCAATCCACTCGATTTGGTCACCGTAGGTCTCCAGAAGGGCCAAAAAATACGTGGGGGTTGCTTCCAAGACCCCCAGCGAACTAATCCAATACCACTGCACCGATTTCAAGGAGCCTGGTCCCAAGGCAGCGCCCAAGGCGGTGAGTCTTTCCAGCCACAGAGGTTCAATCCGGCTGTTGTATTGACGCAGGAGTCCAACCGTTTGCAGAAGACGATTTTGGGCGTCGGTTCCTTCCCGATCAAAAAGGTTCTCCAGCGAATCGACCCGAACCCGGTCCCGCAACAGAAGGCGCATGCGTTGGTGACCTTCGGCCGCCACAGGGCCTGAGCCCCTCGCATCGCGGGCCTGCAGCCATTGCTGGTACAGGGCCGGCTCCAAAGGCCATGGGGTGTTGGCTGCGGAAGCCCCCTGCAGGACAGGTCCAGCGACGCACAACGCTACGAGGAACCAGGCCACTAGGCGGCCCAAGGCGCCCATTCGGTGAGGTCCATGCGAGCCTTGGTTCGCCATCACGCGATTGGGTTCTGATTTCATCTCTCTATCTTTAAATCCAAAATTAATACCATGGCTACTTTGGCAATCCGGGATGTGCAGTTGGTCAACGAAGGAGAAATCCGTCAAGTCAATGTAGAGGTTCGTGACGGCATGATTTGGTCCGTTGATCCGGTGAATCGCCGCAAAGTGGCGGATCGAACCCTGGAAGGGGCGGGGGCCTACCTACTACCGGGCTTGGTGGATGACCAGGTTCATTTCCGGGAGCCAGGCCTGACCCACAAGGGTTGCATAGGCACCGAAAGCCGGGCGGCGCTGCGCGGCGGCGTCACATCGTACATGGAGATGCCCAATACCAGCCCCTCGACCTGCGATCGCGCGGCATGGGATTGGAAGATGGCTACCGCAGCACGGGATTCGGCGGTGAATTACAGCTTCTACATGGGGGCCAATGGTCACAACCTGAGCAACCTCTTGGAAGCCGATTACCGTAGGATACCGGGGGTCAAAATTTTTATGGGATCCTCGACCGGAGAATTGTTGGTGGATCATCCCGAAATTCTTCGAGAGGTTTATTGCAAAATGCATTCCCATCATTGCGGCGTTCCGATTTCCTTGCATTGCGAGAACGACCAGGTGATTGCCCAAGCTGCCAAGGCCTACGAGGCCATCAAGCCCCGTGATACATGGACAGCTGCCGACCACCCTCGTATTCGAAATCACGAAGGTTGTTATGTTTCCAGCCGATTGGCCCGGGAATTGGCGGAGGCCTGTTCGGCGGATATCCATATCCTGCACTGGACCACCAAGGAGGAAGTGGCTGATATTGTGGAATATAAGAGCCGTACAACGGTGGGTGCTTCCGGGTTTCGTTCCATCACCACCGAGGCCTGCGTTCATCATTTGTGGTTTGACGAAAACGATTACGAACGCTTGGGGAATCGGATCAAATGGAATCCCGCCATCAAGAGCGCGGAGGACCGCAGGGCTTTGCTGGAGGCGGTTCG
>CAIOCC010000146.1 GCA_903856555.1 uncultured Bacteroidota bacterium | reverse complement strand
CATGACGGCTTTCAAGCATGTGGGTTTGTTTCCAGAGCAGGCCGATAATTGGGAGTTTATCGCCGGGGTTCTCAAAAATTGGACGGGTGGTCCCCGCGTTTTGAATCTCTTCGCCTATACAGGTGGGGCCAGTTTGGCTGCCGCCGCTTCGGGGGCCAAGGTCTATCATCTGGATTCCGTCCGACAGGTCGTGGACTGGGCCCGCCGCAACGCAGACCTGTCGGGTTTGGATGGCTTGCATTGGGTGGTCGAAGATGCCCGAAAATTTGTTCAGCGCGAAATCAAGCGGGGGCATTTATACGATGCGGTCTTGATGGATCCCCCGGCGTATGGCATTGGAAGTTCCGGTGAACGATGGAAGTTGGAGGATCAATTGCAGGACCTTTTGGAAGAGGTTCGCCAAATCTTGGTGCCCGAGCGGCATGCGATGTTGGTCAACGCCTACTCCCTGGGTTTGTCGCCCCTCATCCTGCGTTCATTGTTAGGGCGTTGGTACAAAAACCAAGAAATGGAATGCGGTGAAACCGCTTTGCAGGATCGTCATGGTCGTTTTTTGCCGCTGGGAGTCTATGCCCGTGTTGTACGGGGCGAGGCCTGGCGCAGTCTGGAAGTCTCTAACACCATGCGATTGGTATGATTCTGGTTTTTGATACCGAAACCACCGGTTTACCTCGCAATTACAAAGCCCCGATCAGCGACTCGGCCAATTGGCCCCGGGCCGTTCAAGTGGGTTGGCAATTGCTCGATGATCAGGGTCAATGCATGGCGGCCCAATCCCTGGTGGTGTACCCTGATGGATTTGATATTCCCTTCAACGCAGCCAAGGTTCATCGAATCACGACCGAAAGGGCCAAGGCCGAAGGGCAGCCCTTGGAAACCGTCTTGGATATTTTTGAGGCGGATTTGCAAAAAGCAACGGTCGTTGCTGGGCATAACATTGAATTTGATTTACTGATCATCCGTGCCGAATGGCACCGTTTGGGTCGAAGCGATCGCTTTGAAGGCTTGCATGTGTTGGATACCAAGGAGGTTTCCACAGCTTTTTGTGCATTGCCCGGGGGCCGAGGGGGTCAATACAAATGGCCCTCGCTGACCGAACTCTATTGGAAGCTTTTTGGCACCGGATTTCAGGAGGCTCACGATGCAGGTGCCGATGTGGCGGCGACGGTGGATTGTTTGTTAGCCCTCGTCCAAAGGCAGGTGATCCATGCAAACCATTTGGGATTGGATGCGTCCGCCTACGAAGAATTCAGAAAGAGTCTGCAACAAAAAGGGACAGCCCCCACATCGGCGAACAACGGTGCCGGACAGGCCGCAACCCCTGTGAGCCCTTCTACAACCGGTTCAGCCAAGGCCCTTCCCAACGAAGCGGTCGCAAAGGGCGGTGTCGGATCCGAATCGTCCGTTACCAGGTTTGTTCACTTGCATTGCCATTCCCAATTTTCGTTGGGAATCCCAGGGTGCAGCACGGTTTACGATTTGGTGGACCATGCCGTGGCCCAGGGAAGCGGGGCCATTGCCCTGACGGATCACTCCACCCTCTACGGAGCTTTTTTGTTTTTTCAATACGCCCACTCCAAGGGGATCAAGCCCATTTTGGGCTTGGACCTGCAGGTTTGCAAAGACCACCGCGATCATAGCCGCAAGGATAACGGAACGCCCCAACTCCTCTTGGCCCGCAACCAAAGGGGTTACCAAAACTTGGTCAAATTGGGATCGCTATCGTACACCGAAGGCTATTATTATGTTCCCCGCGTGAGTCGGGAATTGGTCTTCGCGCACTGCGAAGGCTTGGTGGCCACCTCCGGTTCCTTGGATGCCGAAATCCCTTGGACCTTGCTCAATCACGGGGAAGCCCAGGCCGAGGAGGCCCTACGGGCCTGGAAAGAGGCCTTTGGAGAGCATTTTTATTTGGAGATCCAAGACCACGGCCTCGAAGAAGAGCAATTTGTTCGGGCCCAATACGAAAAATGGTCGGTTCAATACAATATTCCGATCATTGTTACCAACAATACGTATTACAACCGCGCCCAAGATGCCGACCTGCACGATACCTACCTCTGTGTCGTGCCCTTGGAATACAAGGATACCCCCATCGGGCAGGGCCGCGGTTACCGTTTTGGCATGCGGGGCGAGGGTTACCATTTGTGGGAACCCGCCGAGGCCGCAACGCGGATGGGGCAACACCCGGAATGGTTGGCCAATACCTTGGCTTTGGCCGATTCCATGGAGTCCTATACCCTCCAAAGGGATGTCTTACTCCCGCGCTTTGAGATTCCACCGGGATTTGGGGACGAAAACCAATACCTACGCCACTTGACCCTCGAAGGGGCCGTCAAGCGCTACGGATCCCTGAGCCCGGAATTGCTGGAACGGATCGACTTTGAATTGCAGACCATTGCCCACACGGGTTATCCCGGGTATTTTTTGATTGTTCAGGACTTTACATCGGCGGCTCGATCCATGGGCGTGACCGTAGGGCCGGGCCGGGGTTCGGCTGCTGGGTCGGTGGTCGCCTATTGCACCGGGATTACCGATGTGGACCCCATTCGTTATGATTTGCTCTTTGAGAGGTTCCTGAACCCGGACCGCGTTAGCATGCCCGATATTGATATTGACTTTGATGACCGCGGTCGCGAAAAAGTCATGCGCTATGTTATGGAAAAATACGGTCGGAACCAAGTCGCGCAAATTGCCACTTACCATAGCATGGCAGCCAAATCGGCCATTCGTAGCATCGGTCGTGTGATGGGTCTGCAACCCTTGGAAACCGATACCTTGGCCAAACTTTTTCCGGAGGACCTGAACCGGGCCGATTACTTCAAGAAGGCCCCTCTAAGGAAACTATTGCTGAACCCCGAACAAGGGCTCAAGCATCTGGATCAATTGAGTTCCGATGATCAGCGCAAAGCCCGTTTGATGGTTGATATGTTGCGCAAAGGCGGAAGGGAGGCCCGCGTTTTGGAGCAATCCGCTTTGCTGGAAGGTTCTTTTAAGAATTCGGGAACCCACGCTTGCGGTGTCGTCATAACACCCGGTGATTTAACCGATTATGTTCCGGTCAAGAACACCCCGGATGCTCAGATTGCCTTGGTCACCCAATTCGATAACGAGGTGGCCGAAGCAGCCGGATTGCTCAAAATGGACTTTTTGGGGCTCAATACCCTGACCATCATCAACGATGCCGTTGAATTGGTGCGCGATGTGCAGCCTGATTTTCCTGCACCGGAGGATTTCCCCTTGGAGGATGCCCTGACCTACACTCTTTTTCAAAAAGGAGAAACCGTCGGGATCTTCCAATACGAATCCCCCGGAATGCAGAAATACCTCAAGGAACTCAAGCCGGACAAATTCGAGGACCTCATTGCCATGAATGCCTTGTACCGCCCGGGACCCTTGGCCTACATTCCCAATTTCATCAACCGCAAACACGGCAAAGAGGCCATTGTTTACGACCTGGAGGACATGAAGGAACTCTTGGGTGAGACGTACGGGATCACGGTTTACCAAGAACAGGTGATGCTTCTGAGTCAGAAGTTGGCTGGCTTTTCCAAAGGCAAAGCGGATGAATTGCGCAAGGCCATGGGCAAAAAAATCCCCGAGAAGCTCGCCAAACTCAAGCCCCAGTTTTTGGAGGGTTGCAAAGAAAGAGGGCACGACGAAGGGGTTGCTTCCAAAATCTGGAAGGATTGGGAAGCCTTTGCTGAATACGCTTTTAACAAATCCCATTCAACGTGTTACGCAGTAGTGGCCTTTCGAACGGCCTACCTCAAAGCGCATTACCCCGCCCAGTTTATGGCTGCGGTTTTGTCCAACCACATGTCGGATATTACCAAAGTGGCTTTCTTCTTGGAGGAATGCCGGCGGATGGGCTTGCAGGTTTTGGGCCCGGACATCAACGAATCATCGTTTCGCTTCTCGGTCAATGCCGCAGGCCAGATCCGTTTTGGATTGGGCGCCGTCAAGGGGGTGGGGGAGGGAGCCGTGGAGAGTATGGTGGGACAGCGCAAGGAGGGGGGGAATTATGACAGCCTTTTTGATTTTTGTAAGCGGATTGATTTAAGGCAGGCCAACAAAAAAACCCTGGAAGCCTTGGCCTTGGCTGGAGCGTTGGATCGCCTAAGCGGGGTGAACGGCAACCGTCGTTTGATGCTGGATGCCGAGGCCGGTGGGGGCAGCAACCTCTTGGAAAAAGCCATGCGATTTGGTCAACAATTCAGGGAATTAACCATGCAATCCCAAACCTCTTTGTTCGGGGCGGCCGGGATGGTCGATATCAACGAACCCGAAATTCGGCAAGTGGAGCCTTGGCCATCTTTGGAGGTTCTTCGCCGCGAAAAGGAAGTCGTTGGGCTCTACATCACGGCTCATCCATTGGACAGTTACGCCCTTGAAATAAAGCATTTGGGTCTAAGCCCCCTCCTGCATTTGGAGGAGCGCCCTGAACAGGATCTTCAAATGGCCGTGATGGTGACGGATGTTCAGTATTTCCGCGATTCCAAAAACCAAGAGGTCTTGGCTTTTGCGGTGGAGGACAAGGACAGCACCCGAAAATTCAGACTTCGCGGCGATCAAGCTATGAAATTCAAACATCTGGTGGAGGCGGGGACTGCCCTCCTGATCTCGGGTCGTTGGGAATATTTCCAAGGCAAAGACGGGCAGCAAGCCGGGTTCTTTCGTTTTGCCAATTTGGAACTTTTGTCTGAACTCCGCGACAAAAGATTCAAAAGCCTGACGATTCGTCTGCACCTGGATCAATTAGCACCCGACTTCAACCAGCGCCTCAGCGAGACCCTGTTGGCGCATCCCGGCAAACTGGGGGTGAAGGTCGAATTGTGGGTTCCCGAAGACCAGCGCTCGGTGGGCCTGCGTTCCGAACGGCTGAAGGTGGCCCCGGACCCCGGACTTTTTGAGGTTCTGGATATTCTGGAAGTGGGCTACAGCTTGGCCTAGGCCGTAACTTTGCAGACCTGTTTTTTTTAATCATTTTAATCGTATCCCCATGGCACTCGAATTCACCGATTCCAATTTCCAAGAAACCGTCCTGAACTCCACGCAACCTGTGCTCGTTGATTTCTGGGCCGAATGGTGCGGTCCCTGCCGCATGGTGGGGCCGGTGGTCGAGGAAATCGCCCGCGATATGGAAGGCAAGGCCGTGGTCGGCAAGCTGGATGTGGACAGCAACCCCAACATCGCCACCCGCTACGGAATCCGCAGCATTCCAACCCTTTTGGTTTTCAAAAACGGAGAGGTAGTGGAGAAGCAGGTCGGTGTGGTCCCCAAGCAAAACTTGGTTGCCTTGTTGAACGCCCACATGGGTTGAGCCGGTGTTGGGCCTGAAATTGCCCACCGATCCCCGTTGGGCGGAGGTTGCAGAGAAATCCATCGAAGAGATCTTGGTGGACCACGCTTTTTGTGAACAAAAGGCGGCCTCTTCTTGCATATCCCTCGTTGTTCAATACCCTGATTACCCTCGTCTGGTTCGGGAACTGGCCCCGGTGGTCACCGAAGAATGGGGACATTTTCGAACGGTGGTCGAAGAGATGGACCGCCGTAACATCGCGCTGGGACCTCAACGCAGCGATGAATACGTGGTGGCTCTTTTGGCCTTTCAACCGCGGGGTTTGGATCGCAAGGCCCGGCTTCTCGAAAAACTATTG
>CAIOCC010000145.1 GCA_903856555.1 uncultured Bacteroidota bacterium | reverse complement strand
TGATGTACACCGAGTTTATTTCTTCGGAGGGGTTGGTGCGGGATGCCATCAAGAGTCGCCAAAAATTGGATATCTACGACGAGGAACGCCCGATGGGAATCCAAATCTTTGGGGGCGAATTGGAACCTATGTTGGGGGCCGTTGACAAAGTAGCCGAAGTCAACCCCGATTTGATTGATTTGAACTTTGGTTGTCCCGTCAAAAACGTGGTGTGCAAGGACGCCGGTTCCGGTATGCTTCGCAATTTGCCCAAGCTCATTCAGATAACAGCGGAACTGGTCAAACGCAGTCCCAAGCCTTTGACCGTCAAGACCCGACTGGGATGGGACGATAACTCCAAACACATTGTTTACCTGGCCGAAGCCCTGCAAGACATCGGGGTGGCTGCGATTGCAATCCACGGCCGCACCCGGGTTCAGATGTACAAAGGCGAAGCGGATTGGACCCTCATTGGCGAGGTCAAAGCCAATCAACGCATGCACATTCCGGTTTTTGGGAACGGCGATATCAACAGTCCTGCCAAAGCGGCGTTGTACCGCGAGCGATACGGGGTGGACGGTTTGATGATTGGAAGGGCCGCAATCGGTTACCCCTGGATTTTTAGGGAAATCAAGCATTATCTCCAAACCGGACAAACCTTGGATCCGCCCACCGTTGCCGAACGACTAGCAGCCTGTCGCGAACACTTGGAACGTTCGCTGGTTTGGAAAGGCCCCAAGCTGGGACTGCTTGAGATGCGAAGGCATTACGCCCCCTACTTCAAGGGCTTTGATCATATCAAAGAATTCCGCAGTCAATTGGTCCAAAGCATGGACCCCGATGAGGTCCGTGACTTGCTTTCTTTGATCGAATCTCAGTACACCAACGCCTTGGGGGGCGACGAGATTAGCGCTTGATAAAGCGCAGGGTGCGGGCCAGCTTGCCGTTGCTGATGTGCAAGTGATAAATGCCGGGCTCCAACGAAGCCACACCCAGGGTGAGGGTCGAACCTGCACCTTCGGGCGTTTCGGTACCGGATGCTACGCGACGACCGGAGAGATCGCTGATGCTGTATTGGAGAACTCCAATAGGACCATCGTTGCGAACCATGAGATGGAGGCGATCCGAAACAGGGTTAGGGAAGGCCCTAACTTCCAAGGTGTTCTGAATATTCTCCCGAACCGATGCGGTGGCACTGCTGGTGACAGCCGAAACGGCCGGAACTTGGTTAGGACCGAATCCGTTGGGGTTCCAGGTGCCGCTGAAGACAGGGCTAATGTACTGCTGGTAGATATCGCGGGTCAGGGTATAGTTAACCTGCGGATCTACGTTCGTGAATACCGTGGTCTGAGAGCCAGCGTAATAGGCCGAGAAAAGGTAAACACTGGAATCGGCCAGAATCACTCCCGGCGTGTTGTTGATAATATCGGTTACCTGCACCGAGCGCTGAGAATTGCTGCCCGATGTATCGGTGTAGGTGTAGATGCCATCCGCCAGGTCCACAATTTCACCTGCATCCACCAGGCCATCCTGGTTCAGGTCCAACCACTGGCTGACTTTGCCCAAGACCGATTCGTTGACGAGGTTGCTGCCTGGGTTGGTAACAAACGAGAAACGAATGGAATCGATTTTGAGGCGGGATCCTTTGTTGGCATAATACCAGATACCAAAATCATAAGGACCGGCTGTCGCATCCGATGGACGGATGCCGCCGGAAGATTGCATATTCCCCAAAGAATCCAAACGGACCTTGGAGATGATATTGGAATTAATGACAAAGCCTTGGTTTACAATATTATCAGCTGGAAACTGATCGGTGGTGCCTGAGGGCATGCTGATGGTGTAGGCGATGTTATAACGACCTGGGCCAAAGGCGGAAGGGTCAAAGTTTGGGGTGCGCAGCGTATCCGTTGAATCGCTGGCCAAGGTAGCCAAAGTAGCGTTTTGGTTGTAAACCGTGTTGGTCACACCGGCTGGGTTGGTGAAGTCGATTTTGACATTTAGACCGAGGTTGGTTTGGGCGTTTTGGCCGTAGTTTTTGACGGCGGCACCCAAACGAAACAGGTATTCACCGGCATTCAGGGCTTGGTTGGCAGGGATGCTGAATTCGGTCGGACGAATGACGGAGCCGTTACCGATTCCGATGTCGTTGAGGAAGTATCCGGTTTTGTTACCCATGAAAACAATAACAGAATCTCCGCTGTCCATGCGCTGACGGATCAGTGCGCCGTCCGAGTTGGAAACAAGCATGACGGGAATGGTGACCAAACCACCTGCACCGCCCGGGCCCATGTTGAGAACCCCGGCACTGTGGTTGATGATGATACAACCGATGGCGCCGGCCCTTTGGGCGGCCAAGGCTTTGACCCCGAATTCACAGGATCCCCGGTAGAGTACGCAGATTTTGCCAGCGACTGCCGAAGCATTGATGAGGGTGGTATCGCAGCCCAGGGTATCACCCCCGGCATTGGAAGAGGTGCCGCGAACCAACGGAGCCTGGACTTGAACGGTGTCGTAGCTGTAACCCCAGCCTTGGGCAGCGTCCCCGGGTCCAAAGTTGTAGGAGCCGGAGATGGAGGCCGGTTGGGACACAAAGAGGATGACTTGGGCCGAAGCTGTTCCCAGAAAACCCCAAAGGGCGACCATCACAAGGGCCGTTAGGGATAGGGGGGAGGGACGAAGTGAACCACGCAGGTTGGGAAGGATCGAAAGCGTCATGGGGTAGGTTTAGGTCGTGAGTGAATACAAAGAGGATCGAAGCGGGTGATGCAAGCGGGTGATCGGGAGGTGATGCAAGCGGGATTGGCCCGAGTTCGGGTTATTCAAAGACGAATTTAAGAAGGCAAAGGTGATTTGCGAAGGCAAAAGTGAATTTAGGCGATGGGAGAGCCTCCTCTTTAGGCATGGGAAGGCCCCCACCCTTTGGCTGGGTTCTTTAGGCGGTACGCCGATTCACCAGCGCAATTCCTGCGACGATGGCCAAGAGTCCAGCCCCGTGATAAAAATGCAGGGACTCGCCGTCCCAGACACCCCATAGCAAGGCCACCACAGGCATCAAGTAGGTGGTGGTGGACGCAAAGAGAGGACCTGCCAATTGGATCAGGTAATTGAAGGCGACCAGACTAATGGCCGAATTGACGAGCGACAAAAAAATCAGAAGTCCCAAGGCCTCCATACCGCCGGGGCGGTTCATGCCGGCCATGGGGTCGCCCAGGATGGCCAGGGCCAAGAGGGCTGGCACCGAGGCGATCACCAAGGGAAAGGAAGCGGTTAGCCAGGGAGTGATGCCCCGCAGTTTGTGACCGACGGTGTTTACGGAGATTCCGTAAAAAAAAGTTGCGAGGACCAAAAGCAAGGCCAAGGCGGGTTGGGCGGAGCCGGCCACCCGGTGTTGGGATAAAATGAGGAGCGAGGCACCCGCCAGCCCCAGCAGGAGTCCCCAAATTTGGCTGCGGTGGGTGGGTCTCCCAAAGAAAGTCCAACCCACCACCAGGGTGAAGAGGGGGGTCAGGGCGTTGAGAACGCCGGCCGCTCCGCTTTGGATGCCGGTCTGGGCGACCGCAAAGAGCAAGGCGGGAATCCCGTTCCCAATCAGACCGACCACCGCAAACCAGGGCAGCAAGCGCCAATGGTCCCGGCGCATATGCCAGAGCCAGAGGGGGACCATGGCCAGACCGGCCATGCCAATGCGCATGGTTGCCAGTTCGAGCGGTGGAAAGGCCGGCAAAATGCGCTTCATGAGGATGAACGAAGAGCCCCAGAGCAGGGATAGCCCCCCTAGGATGATATAGGCCAAGGGTCCAACGCCGTTGGTCTGAGGGGTGGAGGTACTTGGTTCTTTCATGAATTCGACGAGTGGCCGTCGTTTTGCGACACAAAAGTCGCCATGGACCCGCCTCCCGTGGTTAACGCCTAGTAAGTTTGTCCTTTCATTCTTAGCTAACTCTTTTATGCGCGTTCGTTTTGCCCCAAGTCCCACCGGCCCTCTCCATCCAGGGGGGGTTCGGACTGCTTTGTTCAATTATTTGTTGGTTCGCAAATTGGGCGGGCAAATGGTGTTACGGATTGAGGATACGGATCAGACCCGCTTTGTCCCCGGAGCCGAAGAATTCATCATTGAATCGCTGAGCTGGTGCGGGATTGAGTTTGACGAGGGCGTTCACAAGGGTGGCCCCTTTGGCCCGTACCGTCAGAGCGAACGCAAGGCCATGTACAGGCAATACGCTCTGCAATTGGTGGAATCGGGGCATGCGTACTATGCCTTTGATACCGAGGAGGAGCTGGATACCATGCGGGAGCAATTCAAGGCATCGGGTGTTGCATCGCCTCAGTACAATGCGATTAGCAGGGTACGCATGAAAAATTCGTTGAGCCTGCCTTCGGATGAGGTGGCCCGTCGCTTGGAGGCCGGGGAGCCTTACGTCATACGATTCAAGATGCCCAGGGGTCGAGAGGTCCGGGTGCAGGACCGAATCCGGGGTTTGGTGGTGGTGCAGACCGCGCAATTGGACGACAAAGTTTTGTTCAAGAGCGATGGCATGCCGACCTATCATTTGGCCAATGTGGTGGACGATCGTTTGATGCAAATCACCCATGTAATTCGTGGCGAAGAGTGGTTGCCCAGCACTCCGCTGCATGTATTGTTATACGAGGCCTTTGGTTGGTTAGACACGATGCCTGAATTTGCGCATCTTCCTTTGCTGTTGAAGCCAGACGGAGATGGCAAATTATCCAAAAGGGACGGAGATCGTTTGGGTCTGCCCTTTTATGCAACCGAGTGGACCAACCCCGAAACGGGGGAGAAAACGCCCGGTTACCGAGAGGCCGGTTATTTCCCGGAGGCTTATGTTAATTTTTTGGCTTTGCTGGGATGGAATCCCGGGGATAACCGTGAAATTTTTGGGATGGACGAGTTGATTCAGGCTTTTAGTTTGGATCGTGTTAACAAACACGGGGCTCGCTACGATTTCACCAAATTGCAGTGGTTCAATCAGCAATACCTGCGGAATTGTTCGGTGGATTCGTTGGTGGAGCCTTGTCGTAAGCTTCTGATAGACAAAGGATGGGAGGTTGAAGATGAGGTGTTAGAGGCGTTGATTCCCTTGGTGATGGATCGCATGGTGTTGGTGGCGGATTTTGCCAAAGAAGTTGCTTCTTTTTTTGAGGAACCAACGACCTACGACGAATCGGTGGTCGCCAAGAAATGGGGAGGGGTCTTTCCGGCCGTGCTCGATGAATTAATCGGTTGTTATGATGCAGCGGAGGAAATTTGGGGGGCGGCGGTGGCGGAGGCCCTGTTCAAGGAGGTGGCCGCCAGGCACGGGGTCGCTCCGGGCAGCCTGCTCCAGGGCCTGCGACTGGCCGTCACCGGACAAGCCTCGGGCCCTGCCCTTTTTGAGTGGATGGGCCTCCGCGGACGCAGCGCCTGCGTTGCCCGTCTACGACGGGCCGCCGCCGCCCTCCCCGCCTCTTAAATTCCGTACCCCTCCAGTCACCCCTCCAGTCCCCTACGATCGTTTTTCCCCAGCACCTTTTTTGTCTTGATAACCATGCAAAATCTCCGTTACGAACACCACGGTTCCTTGGCGCACATCACCATCAACCGCCCCGACAAACTCAACGCCCTCAACCGTCGGACCCTCTTGGAAATTGAAGAGGCGGTGGCCATGGCCATGACCGATGCCGCCGTACATGCGGTCATCCTGACCGGTTCGGGCGACAAGGCCTTTGCTGCCGGTGCCGATGTGGCCGAATTTGCCCATTATACCGCCAACGAAGCCCGCGATCTGTCCGCCGCCGGGCACCGGATCATGGACTCCATCGCCACCGCCCCCAAGCCGGTTTTGGCGGCTATCAACGGTTTTGCCCTCGGTGGCGGTTTGGAATTGGCCATGGCCTGCCACCTCCGCGTAGCGGTCCCCGCCGCCCGCTTGGGTCAACCCGAAGTCAATTTGGGCTTGATTCCCGGATACGGCGGTACACAGCGGCTGGTTGAGTGGGTCGGCCGGGCCCGCGCCCTCGAAATGTTGATGAGCGGGGATCCCATTGATGCCGCCACTGCCCTGCATTGGGGCTTGGTGAACCGCATCAGCGCTACGCCTGAATCCCTGCTCGAAGACTCGACCGCCTTGCTCAACCGCATCCTGCAGCGCGGTCCCATTGCCGTATCGCATTGCATCCGCTTGTCTGCTTTGGCTGCCCAGGGCGATCCGGATGGCTATCTTCAGGAAATCGAAACCTTCGGCAGCCTTTTCCGGCAACCCGAAAGCCGCGAAGGCATAGGGGCCTTCCTCGAAAAGCGCAAAGCCGCTTTCCGGAGCAGCGAGCCCAGGTCTTGATGCCCTCCGTGTAACCGAACCATGGGCGATGCTCGGTCGCCGGTTGCCAGCATCGCGCCCAGAAATTAAAAAAACAGCCTTTTTGTTAATGGGTGTATTTTTTACACTTATTTCTTAATTTTGACGGAGCGGTTCCGCAAATCGCCTTCGTTTTTCCTCTTCCAATTTTTTGTTTCGCCCCATTCACTGCCTTATGAAGACTCCAGCCACCCTTCTGAACCTTGACCGGAAACCCGTCCAGCGTATTTCCGTCCAGCGTCTTTTTTCGGTCCTCTTGATGGCTTTCTTGTTCACGCTATGCCAAGGCGTTGATTTCAAGGCCCAGGCTCAAACAACCTACCCCGTTGTATTCCGGGTGGATATGTCGGATTACAACGGAGCCACCCCCATTAACGGGGTCTTTTTGAACGGAACCTTCAATGCTTGGTGCGGATCGTGCGCGCCCATGACCGATGCCAACAACGATTCGGTTTGGGAGCTCACCGTACCCTTGGCAGCCGACACTTTTGAATACAAATTCACCATCAACGGATGGTCTGCCCAAGAAACCCTGATCCCGGGTTCGTCCTGCACCTTTACCGCCTTTGGATTTACCAACCGCCAAATTATTGTCGGCGGCCCCCTCAGCCTTCCAGCCCCTTGTTACGGCTCCTGCGATTCCTGCACCGGCGCTCCCAGTTCGGGCCGCATCCGTTTCCGGGTGGATATGAACGGTTACGCCGGCCCCACCTTCACCACGGTAAATCTGAACGGTGCTTTTAACGGATGGTGCGGATCCTGCGCCACCATGACCGATGCCAACCAAGACAGCATCTACGAATTGGACTTGGACCTCCCCCTGAGTACGGTTGAATATAAATTCACCTTGGACGGCTGGGGTCAGCAAGAAAATCTACTGTCCGGTTCGCCCTGCACCATCACCACCGGAACCTACACCAACAGGGTTCATACCGTCACCGGGAACGATACCCTCGACGCGGTCTGCTGGCAGAGCTGCAGTCCTTGTGCCTCCGGTCCCACATCGGGTCGGGTTCTATTCAAGGTGGATATGAATAATTACAACGGACCGTCCTACTCCAATGTTCATTTGAACGGAACCTTTAACAACTGGTGCGGAACCTGCGCACCCATGACGGATGCCAACCAAGACAGCATCTACGAATTGGAAATCACGCTCCCCATTGATACGATTGAATACAAATTCACCCTCGATGGTTGGAATATTTCCGAAAATCTAACCCAGGGTATGCCCTGTACCCAAACCACCTCCACCTTCACCAACCGCAGTTACCTCGTCACCGGGAACGATACCCTGGACGCGGTATGTTGGGAAAGTTGCTCCCCTTGCTTTCCGGTCGGCATCCGTCAACTGGCATCCGACAACAACCTCCTCAAGGTTTACCCCAACCCAGTTCACGATGTGTTGCAACTGGAGCTCCCCCTAGGCGAGACCCTGCAAGATCCAACCGTGCTTCGTTGGTCTGATATCCAAGGCCGTGATGTGCAGGGCTTTGTCACTTTATCCGGTCAAGGCAACCGATTCAATGTCGAGGCCCTGAGCCCAGGTCTTTACACCGTTCAGGTCCGTACGTCTCGCGCTCATCGCGTTGTTCGCTTTCTCAAAAATTAAGCGAACCAATTGGCCTAGTCCTTTTGTTTAACACAGCGATGTTTGATTTTTAATAACAACGTATGCGTAGGGATCTGGATGAATTAATCAACGGCAACTCTGTCGCTCTTCGGTATTCCGACGACAATTCGCCGGATGACCAGGCGAAGTACCTGATACCCCTCGAAGACTTTTTTCAGTTCGGGCTTTCAGTGGACTGTGTGGTCTTTGGTTTTGACGGGCAGGATATCAAAGTATTGTTAATCAAAAGGGGCGTGGCGCCCTACAAGAGTTATTGGGCCCTTCCCGGTGACCTGGTCTATCCACAGGAAGATTTGAACGGTGCCGCTCAGCGTGTACTCGAAAATCTCACCGGCATCCGTGAGGTCTTTATGCAGCAAATCAAGACCTTTGGCAAGGTGGATCGTCACCCCTTGGGGCGCGTCCTCACCGTCGCTTACAATGCCTTGATCCGGGTGGAGAACTACGAACCCCGTGCTGCCTTTTGGGCCGACAATGTGCAATGGCATACCCTCTCCGAATTGGGAGATCTGGCCTTTGACCACAACGAAATCCTGGCCAAAGGCGTTGAAAAGCTCAAAGTGCGGGTGCGCAATCAACCCCTGGGCTTTGAATTGCTCCCTGTCAACTTCACCCTCAATCAATTGCAGAAATTGTACGAAGCCGTTCTGGGTCAACCCCTGGACAAAAGAAATTTCCGCAAAAAAATCCTGGGCATGAATTTCCTGGTCAAGCTGGACGCCAAGCAAACCAAAGACACCCGTCGCCCGGCTCAGCTTTACACCTTTGACCGCATGCGTTACGATGAGCTCACCCACAGGGGCTTTAATTTTGAACTCTAAGCATCTTCGCGGAATGATTCGCTCAGGATGGTTATGGGTTGTGTTGGTTGTTTTTTTGTGTTTTAACAAAACACAATTAAAAGCTCAACCCGTTCACGTTCAATTGATTCAGGAATCAGGCGTCTGGCGCATGGAACGGGGCGGTTCGCCGTATTATGTCCGAGGAGCAGGTGGCCAAGTGCATTTGCCCCTCATGGTGGAATGCGGTGCGAATTCCCTCAGGACCTGGGGAATTGAGCGTGCGCAACAAATCCTGGACTCGGCTCATCGCCTGGGTCTCACCGTCATGTTGGGCATGTGGATGGGTCACGAGCGTCACGGCTTTGATTACGACGACCCCGTTGCTGTTCGCGAACAATTCTTGCATTTTGCCTCGGTGATTGATCGCTTCAAATCGCATCCCTCCTTGTTGTGTTGGGGAATCGGGAACGAAGTAGATTTGTTTTATACCAATATCAAAGTTTGGGATGCCATTCAAGAAGTCGCAGCCTACGCCCATGCCCACGATCCGCATCACCCAACGTCCACCGTCACGGCCGGTTTGGATTCCATGGAAGTTCATTGGATCAAAACCAAAGCCCCGGATATCGATATCCTCGGCGTTAACACCTACGGTGACCTCGAACAGGCCCTCACGCGCATTCGTCCCTTCGGATGGGACAAAGCCTATATGATTACGGAATGGGGACCCAACGGACATTGGGAAGTTGCCAAAATGCCCTGGGGTGCCCCGGTTGAACAGTCCTCCGAAGCCAAATTCCGCAGTTATCGTCAGCGATATTCCAAAATAAAAGCCAAGGAATCGGAAGGTTGCGTTGGATCCTACGCTTTTTTGTGGGGTCAAAAACAAGAAACCACCGAGTCCTGGTACGGTTTGTTGGATTCCGATGGCCGCCCGACCCGGGCCGTGGACGCCCTGATTGAAGGATGGAAAGAATCGCCCGTTGCCCAACCGGCCCCGGTCATCGAAGCCATAGGAACCCCCTCCACCATGCATCCAGATTCCCCATGGGTGGTGCATGCCGGGGAATGGGTGGAGGCTCGATTGCCTGAATCTGTTGGAACGGCCACCCTTCGTTGGAAAGTTTTGCCCGAGGCAACCAATACCAAGGCCGGCGGAGATTTTGAACAAAGCTTGGGTGCCATTCGTGTCCCCATGCGTTCCGGGCCTGGTACGGTATGCCGGTTCAAAGCCCCCGCTCAAGAAGGCGCCTACCGCCTTTACGCGGTCGCTGTCAACCAGGCCGGCAAATCTGCGCATGCCAATCGTTGTTTTTATGTGAAGCCCGCCAAGCCTCGCCGTGGTTGGAGCTGGCGCTGGAATTTCATGGCCCGCCCCTAGTCTTGTTCTAACTTCTATCGCATGTTGATTGTACGCCCTTTGGTATGCTTCCTCCTCCTAACGGGAGCTTTGGGGCCTTGGGCCACTCGATCTGCATTGGCTCAGGATCTGTGGCCCCGGGAGAGCTTGCCCGCCACATCGCGTTTGCAAGTCAATGGTTTCTATCGCTTTGCGGCGACCTACCTGGACGAGAAAGTCGCCTACCCACGTTACCCAGACCAAGTGAGCACCCTGCCCGGTCGACAAATCTTTGTGGGGGATGATGCCCAGCTCCCCAACCTCTGGTTGAATATCAAAGGCAAGCCCGGTGGCAACCTCTCTTGGTCCTTTGATATCTATGCATTTCAGTTTCTTAACGGTCGGGTTGGCGCGGCTTATTCCCCTCCCGTAACCAGTGCAGCCCGGCCTAGCCTATACGACCCCCTCGGTTCAGCGCGTTTGGCCAATAGCCTGGGGATGAACCTGGGGATGAACCTTGCGCTTCAATGGAGCGATCGTCGGGCGGCTCATCAACTCCGGATCGGGGGCATCCATTGGTATTCCTTATCGGATTTGACCTTGGCCTCCTTTCGGGGGTATTTCCGTTGGTCGCTTTTTGAACGCAACCCCTGGGATCCCGTGACCCG
>CAIOCC010000144.1 GCA_903856555.1 uncultured Bacteroidota bacterium | reverse complement strand
ATATTCGATTGGAAGGATGGGAAGGAACCCACGAAACGGGCCATCCACTCCCCAACGGGGTTTATATGCTGACGGTTGTGTTGGACTGTGAAGGCGAACAGGGCATCAGCCATGGACGTATTCTATTGGCGCGATGAGACGTATTCTATTGGCGCGATGATTGGACGGGCTTTTTCTATCTTTGGGTCGGCTAGGGTACGATAGGCCCTTGACCAGCGTTAAACCTACTTTGCTTTCATTTTGTTAACCCCCTTTTCCGGATTTCACAACCTCTGAACATGCCTTGTAACTCCCATTCGCGGCTTTTGCGCTGCACCGGCTTTTTGACCTTGGTTCTTGTTTCGCTGCTTTTGGGCGGGATGGGTACGTCCCTTCAGGCCCAAATCACCCCAACCCAGCTGGGAGGGGGAGACCTGAACACCATCACAACGGCCGTTCCCTTTTTGATGATTTCACCGGACGCAAGGGCCGGGGCCATGGGAGACGTAGGGGCCGCCACGAGTCCCGACGCCAACTCCATTTATTGGAATGCGGCCAAACTTTGTTTTGTAGACAAAGGCAGTGGAATGGCTATGAACTACACGCCATGGCTTCGCAACTTGGTCCCCGATGTATCGCTGGCCTATTTGAGTGCTTACAAGCGTTTGGATGATTTGCAAACCGTGGGTGTATCCATGCGGTATTTTTCGTTGGGGGATATCAATTTTACCGACATCAACGGCAATTCCCTGGGCACCTTTAACCCCAATGAATTCTCACTGGACGGGGCGTACGCCCGCAAATTGAGTGATTTTTTTAGTGTTGGGGTCGCTCTGCGATATGTTTATTCCAATTTGGCGGCTGGATTTGATCCTAACAATCAGTTCAAAGCCGGGCAATCGGTGGCGGGTGATTTATCTTTTTATTACAACCGCGATCGTCGTCTTTTTGGGCGGGACGGTAACGTGGCCTTGGGCCTCTCGCTCAGCAACATGGGCAACAAGATGTCCTATTCCGAATCCGGTAACACCAGTTTTATTCCGACCAATCTTCGCCTAGGAACCACCTTGACTTCGGTGATCGATCGGTACAACAAAGTTTCCTTTTCCTTTGATCTTAACAAATTATTGGTGCCTACCAACCCCGTTTATCTGCGGGATTCTTCGAACCGTATTTTGTTGGGTGTTGACGGTCGGCCTTTGATCGCCCGCGGTGAAGACCCCAACCAGAAGTCTGTGATGGAGGGGATTCTGGGATCTTTTGGCGATGCTCCCGATGGATTTCGCGAAGAACTAAGGGAAATCAATCCCTCAATCGGAATCGAATACCTTTATAATCAGGTTTTTGCATTGCGTGGCGGGTATTTTTATGAGCATCCCACCAAAGGTGGACGGCAGTATTTCACCGCCGGTATGGGTTTGCAGTACAATGTGTTTAACCTCAATTTTGCCTACCTGATTCCGGTGGGGTCTCTGCAGACCAATCCTTTGGCCAATACCCTGCGCTTTTCACTGCTTTTTGATTTGGGTTCCTTGGGCAAAAACTCCGACGAATCACCGGCCATTACGGACTAAACCTCTCTTAGAAAGGGGTTCTCTCTTTTTTCGATCCCGATTAGGGTGCTTTCTCCATGGCCTGGATGCACCACCGTGCTATCCGGTAGGGTCCACAAAACGTTTCTGATCGACTGCAAAAGAGTCGGATGATGCCCGCCAGGCAGATCCGTGCGGCCGATGCTGCGTTCAAAGAGGACATCCCCGGATACCAGAATCTCTTGGTCCGGGATATAAAAACACAGGCTTCCGGGGGAATGGCCTGGGGCTTCCAGCAATTCCAAGGTGGGACCTGACCAGGTCAGGCGCTCCCCTCCGGCCAGGAAAAGGGAGGGGGGCGGTGAGGCTTCGGCCTCTACGCCAAACAAGGGGGCATAGGCCACAAGTCGTTCGAGGTCGGGCAAATCCAGGCGGTGCATTTGAGGTTGCAAACCGTATTCGCGAGCAACCCAGGCGTTCCCAAGGACATGGTCAATATGGGCATGGGTCAACAGCAGCCGGGTTGGCTGGAGCTTTCGCATCTGGATAAAATCCCGAAGGACGGCTTCTTCCTGCGGTGTTGAGCAGCCCGGATCGATGATCAGGGCTTCCCCTTCGGAGCTGTAAAGCAGGTAGGTGTTAACGCCAAAGGGATTAAAGGTAAAACGGTGAATTTCGCAGCGGGTCATGGGGCCAAATTACTTAATTTTGAGGACGATGCCTTTCGCGAACTTCCTACGATTTATTCAAACCAGCCGGCCTTGGCTCTTGGTGGCCATGTTGGTTGGCGGCGGAGTAGCTTTCGAGGCCATGGCTCAGGTTCAATTGCAATTGACGCCTTTTGGAAGAAATCAACGGCAGGAAGGGATCCCTACCTGGAAGGTACTGGACGCACTGGGGGATCGGGTTTATTTTGATCAACCCCTGGATAGCATGGCGCGCTATGTGGCCCGCCTTCTACCTGGATTAACCGCAGGCCTTGAACAACAGTTGAATGTGCAGCCCGAGGACCCCTATCAGGTGATTTTGTATCAGGGCCCCAACGATTTGTTTCAAAGCAATTTGAATAGAGAAAAATATTACTATAACACTGGTTGGAATTTTCCGGCTCCCGGCAACAAGGTCCCGGTTTATGTGTCTTGCTCCACCGAAGAAATGGTCGAGCAAATCCGGGAGGGAATCGTACGTGTTTTGGTTGCAGAAATCCTCTACGGCGGCAATTCTTGGCAAAGGATTCAAAACCAGGCTTTGTTGGTTTTGCCTTCCTGGTTCACGGACGGGTATGCCCGTTACCGGGGCGCTGGATGGAAAGGGACCATGGATCGAGAACTGAGGGCTTGGTTGGTCCAACGACCCAGGGCTGGTTTTGGAGAGTTGGTTCGAAGCAGACCGGATTTGGCAGGTGTTTTGTTTTGGCATCGCTATGCCCAGGTGAACGGCCTGGGAGGAACCGCGCGGCTCTTGGGGATGGCCCGGTCCCACCGGCAGGTCCAAACAGCCTTTCGCTCGCTCAATACCGTCTCTTATGGGGCCTTTGTTCGGGGCCTTTTGGTGGATTGCCGCCAAGAAATCGCGGTGGATTCGGTGTCTTTGGTCTCTGCCAAAGATGTCCTTTCCCTGGCAGGCAAAACCTATGGCCGCCTGGGTCCGGTCCGATCGGACGCACGAGGCCGGCACCTAGCCTTTGGCGCCTATCACCGGGGTCGGATTTCCATCTATACCTACGATCGAAGCACCAAGGAGACAGCGCGACTGTACCAAAGCCCGCCCTGTGGGCCTCCGGGGGTCGAGGATTATCCCAAAATGGCTTGGCACCCCGGCGGCAATCGCTTGGTGGTGGTCATGGCAGGTCCCCAAGGTCCTCGATGGATGGTGTTTAGCCGCAATAGCGAGCAGGAATGGATGGTCGAAGAGCGTCCTATGCGCGGTATAGAGGTCATCCAATCCCTTGATTGGTCGCCGGACGGCAAAACCCTGGTGGCCTGTGCCCGCTCCAAAGGGCGTTCCGGGCTTTGGACTTGGTCATCGCCCACGGCCAATCCAGCTCTCTTGTGGGCCGATAGCCTGGAGAAATACGATGTCCGTTTTGTTCCCGGTTCTCAGTCCTTGGTTTATGCCGCTAGGCTCCCTTACGGCGTGGAAGCCCAGGACAGAACGGGATCCAAGGGCGGCTGGAATGGCTTATTTCGCTTGGATCGAGCCGTCGGCAGCCGTCCGCAAGTCCTCCTGAGCGTGGATACCGAAGCGATTTCATCGCCTTTGCCGTTGGGTGGAGGGACTTTGATTTGGCTTTCCGATCGAACGGGCTACCTCATTCGTTACCGGGGGACATGGGAGGGGCCAAACCTCGGCGGGACACCGCTGGCGCCCACGGCCACGAGTCTTCGTTGGCATGAAGGGGGGGCCTTGACGACCGGACTTTTGATGGGGCCAGACCCCAGTCCCAACCCGCTGGT
>CAIOCC010000143.1 GCA_903856555.1 uncultured Bacteroidota bacterium | reverse complement strand
CACCGCGGTCAACCGACCCCCGCATCGACCTCCAAGAGGCCGAGACGCTGAGGACCCATGTCAAGGAGAACGCCGAACACCTCATGATTGTGGATCTGGTACGAAACGATTTGGCCCGGTGTGCCGACCCGTGCAGTGTTCAGGTCGATGATCTCATGGGTTGCTATGCCTTTCCGGCGGTCCACCATCTCATTAGCAGCATCTCCGCAACCATGGTTCCCGGACAGAGCCTTTCGGGAATTTTGAACGCCTGTTTTCCCATGGGGTCCATGACCGGAGCCCCCAAAGAAGCCGTCTGCGCCTGGATCGACCGACTCGAAAAAACCCGAAGGGGCATCTACTCAGGCAGTGCGGGTTGGTTTGATACCGAAGGGAATTTTGACCTCAATGTGATTATTCGAAGCCTGGTCTATGATCAAAGCCGAGGATGGATGTCCCTGAAGACAGGAGGCGCTATTACCTGGGATTCCGACGCAAGGACCGAATGGCAGGAATGCCTAACCAAAGCCAAGGCCCTGTTGGACCTTGAAATTTGAACGAAATTGTAGATGGCCTTAGGCCAGCGCTGTGACCTCGAGGTTGAAGACCGCCTTGATATCGCGGTACAATTCAGCCTCGACTTGGTAGGTACCCAATTCACGGATTTCACCGCGGATGGACATTTTGCGGCGATCCACTTCGTGTCCCAGAGCCGTCAGGGCTTCCGCAACCATGAGAGTGGTCACTGCACCAAAAATTCGACGATTTTCCCCGGTGCGCACCGCCAGCGTTACGGTCAATTGACCCAACTTTTCGGAAAGATCGTTGGCGGCCTGACGCAAACCTTCTTGACGAAATTCTGCTTGACGAACCGCTTCGGCCCGGTCGTTCAGAGCTGGACGACTGGCAACCACGGCAAGGCCTTGAGGAATCAGAAAATTGAGCCCGTAACCGTTGCGGACTTTGACCACGTCGTGTTTGAAGCCGAGGCCTTTAACGTCTTGTTTGAGAATGACTTGCATATCAAAATGCGGTTGGATGCCTAAGGGCGGGTTGAACAATAAGAAAACCTTAACGCAGGCCGTCGGCCACGTAAGGCATCAAGGCCAAATGACGGGCCCTTTTGACGGCCTGAGCCACCTTGCGCTGGTATTTGAGGGAGGTACCGGTCAGACGACGTGGCAACAATTTGCCCTGCTCGTTGACGAGCTTAAGCAAAAAGTCAGGATCCTTGTAGTCAATGTAACGGATACCATTCTTGCGGAATCGGCAGTATTTCTTGCGGGTTTCCTCTTTGACGGGAACGGACGCGAAGCTGTTTGTAATCATGGGTTAACCTCCTCTTTGGCAGTTTTGGGACGGCGGCGCGACTCGTTGTAAGTCACGGCATACTTATCCAATGAAACGGTCAAAAAGCGCAAAATTCTCTCGTCCCTGCGCAGTTCAAGCTCCAGCTTATCGACGGCAAGGCCGGTGGCCTTGAACTCGTACAAATGATAAAAACCGGTCGCTTTTTTGCGAATGGGATAAGCCAGCTTGCGTAGACCCCAATGGGCCTGATGCACCAGCTCGGCGCCGTTTTCCTTCAGCACCTTTTCGAACTTCAAGACCGCCTCACGGACCATCTCCTCGGTCAGGACCGGGGTAAGGATGAGTACGGTTTCGTATTGATTCATAGGATCAATTTTTAGAAAGACCCCCTTTTGAATTGGGGAGCGCAAATATAAGCGAAAATCGACTCGCAACGCCCCATGAATCCTAACTTTGTCGATATGCAAGGCTATCAGGTCTCCGCCCGTAAGTACCGCCCCCCCCGTTTTGATGAATTGGTGGGGCAGGAACACATCACCACCACCCTTTTGAACGCCATTGCCAAAGGCCAATTGGCCCAGGCTTACCTGTTTTGCGGTCCCAGAGGGGTAGGAAAGACATCCTGCGCACGCATTTTTGCCAAAACCATCAATTGCAGCAACCGGGATAGCTCCGGGGAGGCGTGTGGCTCTTGCCCTACCTGTTTGTCATTTGACCAAGGCGGGTCGCTCTCCATCCATGAATTGGACGCTGCCTCCAACAATTCGGTGGATGACATTCGCTCCCTGGTTGAACAAGTACGTTATCCTCCCCAGGGCAGTGCCTTCAAGGTTTATATCGTGGACGAGGTCCACATGTTGAGTACATCGGCCTTTAATGCCCTCCTCAAAACCCTGGAGGAACCTCCATCCTACGCCAAATTCATCCTGGCCACCACCGAAAAGCACAAAATCCTGCCGACCATCCTGTCGCGTTGCCAGATTTTTGACTTCAAGCGCATACGGCCCCAGGATATTGCCGACCGCCTGGCTTTGGTCTGCAAGGCCGAACAAATCACCTACGACGCCGAGGCCCTTCTAACCATCGCCGGACGATCGGACGGGGCCCTTCGCGATGCCCTCACCATGCTGGACCAATTGGCCGGCTATGGCGGGGGACACTTGGGGCAAACTTTGGTAGCGGAACAATTGGGGGTTTTGAATCAACAGGGGTTTTTGGATGCCACCGAAACCCTTCAAAAGGGCGATCCCGGACCTACCCTCCAAATACTCGGGACCCTGATAGCCAGGGGCTACGATCCCATTCAGTGGGTTCTGGGAATGGCGGTCCACCTACGGAACCTCTTAATGGCCAAAGCACCGGGCACCTTGGATTTGGTTGAATCAGGGCCCGAATTCAAAGAAAAACTTCAACAGCAAGCATTGCGAAGCGATACCGGCTTCCTTTTGGGAGCCCTTCATTTGCTCAACCAGGTGGAATTGCAATACCGCCAGGCCCGTCAGCCGCGACTTTTGGTGGAAACCGCCCTCTTCAAGATTGGCTACCTAGCCAACAGGCAGCAGCAGACCACCGATTCATCCCAGGCTACCTCTACAGAACCCCTGGCCAACGCACACCCCCTGGCCGGCATTAGCGACAAGGTCCCTGCCCCATCGGATTTCAAAACCCCTGCGAAAGTCCGCGTCCAGGTTCCCACCGCTGAATTGCCTAAATCCGTTGAAATTTCTACGCCCCAAGTAATTCCTACGCCTCGTGAAACTCCTGCGCCACTAGAAATTCCTGCGCCACTAGAAATTCCTTCAGCCAAAGAAGTAGAACCATCCAGCACGCCTCGACAGGCCCCAACAGCCCGCCTTGACCAGGATTTTTTGAAACAAATCAAAAAACACCTGGCTCCCAAAGAAGGCACGATAGCCCCAGGAATCGATGAAAGTCAACAGTGGGATCCACCCACATTGGATTCCCAAGGGAATTTGGAGGCCTGCTGGAACGCATTGTTGGAACAATGCCAACAGAGAGGATTGGGAGCTTTGGAGGGCCTTTTGGCCCGTAACAAACCCCAAAACCCTGCCCAACAGGGTTCCGGAGTCCTTCAAATTGATGTTATTCTGTATTCTGATACGGAAAAGGGCCTCTTTGACCGGGAAAAATCGAACCTTTTGGGGTACCTCCGCGCCTTTGGACCTCAAACATACCGGCCCGAATGGAACATTATTCAACAAAATCTGGGGCAACAACGCGAAAAATACCTAACGGAGCAAGAGCGTTTTCATAGATTATTGACTGAAAACAAGAATTTTATAGACCTGAATTCTCGAATAGGTTTAAATTTAATTTAAATACTGACATATTAATACATCTTTTTGCTAAATTTGACGCTGATTTTTAAGTACATATCCAAAAAAACCTTTTAATTCAAGATTATGGCCGTCAAACTCAAGCTCAAAAACTCCAAAGAAGTCGCCTTGGTCGATGAGAAGGTGTTCAAGTTTCTGAACGAAAACCCTTATCTCGTGAAGGTGGGCTTTTTAGCCAATCTACGCCGCCACTCCCGTGGTTATGCCTTTTTTCAGAAAAACTGGCCCCTCGGCGATGGTAGCTACAAAAACGAAACGATCTATTTGCACAAACTAGTCGCCGAAATTTTCTGTAAAAAGAAGACAACACGTGAGCGCCTTTTTGTGAATGTTGTCAACAACAATCCATTGGATTGCCGCTTGGAAAACCTAGAATTTGCAACTCGTTCGGTGGTTGTACGCAATGTCAACAAAACCGAAAACAAGTTCGGATACAAGGGTGTCATCAAGAGTGGTAACAAATTCAAAGCCATCCTTTTTAACAACCGCGTACGCCTTGATTTGGGCACCTTCAACACCGCTGCTGAAGCATCGGCCGCCTACAAGAAGAAATCCGCAGAGTTGTTCGGCAAGCGATAATTCAATCGCGGTGGCTAAAGCCACCCTCTCTATCAAAGAGACCCTTCGGCAACCCGAAGGGTCTTTTTTTTGGTGGGTATCGGAGAATTATTACTTATTTCCGACCCATCCAACGATCCACCAAGACCGCCGTCATGGCGTCTCCTGTAACATTGACCACGGTGCGCATCATATCAAGGATGCGATCTACAGCCACCACCAAGGCGATGCCGGCGCTTTCCAGGCCCACCGACTGTAACACAATGACCAGCATGACCATCCCCGCTCCGGGAACCCCGGCCGAACCAATCGATGCCAATGTGGCGGTAAGTACAATGGTTAATTGTTGCGCCCATGTCAAATCGGTCCCAAAGGCCTGGGCAATAAAGACCGTCGCCACCGCCTGATAGAGGCTGGTACCGTCCATATTAACGGT
>CAIOCC010000142.1 GCA_903856555.1 uncultured Bacteroidota bacterium | reverse complement strand
CTATCCTCATCGTTCACAACTTTGGAACCTATTTTTTTAGGATAAGTTACTATACGATTAAAATTTAAATCTTTCAGTAGGAGTTTCAACCCTTTATTGAATTTCTGATTACTTTGAGGGGGAAATAAATTTTGAGAAAGAGATTTCCCTTTGGAATACTTTTGAAAAATGAAACTTGAAACATCATTTGCTGGAACACTTACCCTTTTATCAGTTTTTTGTTGAATCCAAGTAAAGAATGAATCGGAACCCTCAAAACTGAAATGATGAACCTTGAAATAGGGGATATCACTGTATCTACATCCGATGGAACACATGAAGAGAAAAACATCTTTGACTAATTCCCAATTGGTTACGATTAGTTCCCCTCCAAAACTATCTTTCTTTGTTCCTTCTAACTTTTGACGAACCAAAATAATATGAGGATTAGAACCAAAATCTTTTTTCGGTTCATAATTCCATTTATTGGATTTGAATAGTTTCAGTACCTCTGATTGATAAAGGTAAATTTTCTCATCCCTCTCAACGATATCGTTTTTACTGAACTTAGGTTTTTTGGTAATGTAACCGACCTGAACACTGTAATGGAGATATTGGGACAAATTGTCCAAAATCTTGTTGATATAACCATTGGATAACCCCCTCTTAATCCATAGGAATTTTTGAAATTCGTTTTGAAACTGAACTGAACTTCCAACGATGTAATCAAAGGAGAGTTTCATCCTTTTCTCTTTTTCAAAACTCTCAAGGAGGTTTTGAAGGGTTATAATGGTTTTGTAATAACCACGGGATTTGGTGAGTTTAGATTCAAGGAACTCTTCAAATCCTTTCCAAAAGGTGATGATTTTCGGAGTGGTTTCTTCTTTTGAACGGAGTGAGTCTAAATACCTCTTCTTAACTAATGAGGGTAGGGGTTCTAACCCTGTTTCTTTCAGTTCCAGTAAAATCCGGTCTAATTCGTTCGTAATGACTCTGATTTTACTCTGAATTTGATTCTTGTTGGGGGTTCTGGTACTTAATACCCCATTTTGGAGGAATTTGGGGTTAACCCATACCCCTGTGACGATAGATGATTCTTCGGTCCCACCTTTCAGTTGGGTCTTCCTTAACCTGAGGTATAGGGGACATTCTCCATCTTCATTCGGAGTCGGTTTTACCTTAAGGAAGTACTTCATACCACCTCAAATATAGTACAACCTACAAAAAGTTTGGGGACCTATATGGGGACCTGACATATTCAGAAAAGCATATGTAGTTGATAATCAACTACATAGCCTCTCTAAATGTCGGGGTGAGAGGATTCGAACCTCCGACCACACGCCCCCCAGACGTGTACGCTAACCGGACTGCGCTACACCCCGATGACCGTCAAACGGTCCCCGGCCTAAACCGGGTCGCAAATATAAGGTCCTGGGCCAACAACGCAAGCGAATACGGCGTTTTACCCGTTGCTAAGCGTTAAAAGGCGGATTTTGGCGTGAACTTGCCTAATTTGCGTGGGCTTTAGCAAACCATGTCAACCAAAATCCTTATCACCGGCGCCAATGGACTCTTGGGGCAGAAGTTGGTAACCGCGCTTGCTCAGCATCCCTCGGTGAGGGTTCTGGCCACCGGCAGGGGCCCTTCCCGGCTCCCAGTAGGCCATTTGGCCGAGGCTATGAACGAGGGTCGGTTTCTTTACCAAAGCATGGATACCACCCAGGCCGAGGAAGTCGTCCGAATTGTAGGTGATTTTCGACCGGATACCATCATCCACACAGCGGCTATGACGCAGGTGGATGATTGCGAAAAGGACCCCGATGCCTGCTATCTCCACAATGTTTTGGCTGTTCGCAATCTATGCCAAGCTTGTACCCCCTACGGCACACACCTGGTGCATCTTTCCACGGATTTTATTTTTGATGGTGAGCACGGACCTTATACCGAGGATGCGGTACCTGCCCCCCTCAGCGTTTACGGACTTGCCAAATTGGACGCCGAACACGAGATATCGGCTTATAACGGGCCTTCTTGCATCGTAAGAACGGTTCTGGTTTATGGTTTAGCAGCCGATATGAGCCGAACCAATATCGTATTATGGGTCAAGAAGTCTTTGGAAGAAGGTCGCAATCTGCGCATCGTCGCCGACCAGTTCCGGACACCCACCTTGGCCGAAGACTTGGCCGAAGGATGCATCCGCATTGCTTTGCAGCGGGCCACCGGTCTCTACAACATCAGTGGTGGGGAATACATGTCCGTTTTGGAGATGTCCCAACGCATTGCTCGTTTTTGCGGTTTGGATGCCTCCTTGCTACAACCCGTTACGACAGCCGAATTAGGACAGGCGGCGCCCCGCCCCTTAAAGAGTGGATTTGTTATTGACAAAGCTATCAAGGACCTGGACTACCATCCCCGGACCCTCGAGCAGGGAATCGCCCTCATTTTGGAGCAATGGGACCAAATCAAAATCAAACAACATGAGCAATAATCAAGAGTCCTGGGGCTCTCGCCTTGGTTTAATTCTGGCCATGGCCGGTAACGCGGTCGGTCTCGGGAATTTTCTCCGATTTCCGGTCCAAGCCATTCAGAACGGGGGAGGAGCCTTCATCATTCCCTATTTAGTCTGTTTCTTGTTGATGGGCATTCCCTTGTTATGGGTGGAGTGGGCCACAGGTCGTTTTGGGGGCAAGAAGGGAAATCACTCGACCCCCTTCATCCTGCATGAATTGGATCCTGGTCGGGCCATCTGGAAGTATATCGGCGTTTTTGGAATCTTTACCAATATTGCCGTTGCCGCCTATTATTGTTACTTGGAGAGTTGGACCCTCAATTATGTTTGGATGTTCATCCAAGGCAGTTTTAACGGAATGGGACAGGAAGGAGTTGCCGAATATTTTGGTTCCTATGTTTCTTTAAGCGGTTCCAGTACAGCTATTTATTTCTGGCTATTGTGCCTGTTTCTCAACACGTATATTTTATCGCGGGGACTTTCAGGAGGTGTTGAAAAAGCAGCCAAAGTAGGGATGCCCTTGCTCCTTCTATTTGGCTTGTTCCTGGCCTACAAGGGAATCACCTTGAAGGCCGGGGAATTTGGGGCCATCTTGGATGGGACGGTTGGTTTGAATTATCTGTGGACCCCGAATTTTGACAGCATTTGGAATACCAAGGTGTGGTTGGCCGCAGCAGGTCAAATCTTTTTCACGCTGAGCGTAGGTATGGGTTCGATTCAATGTTATGCGGCCTATGTCCGCAGCAAACAAGACATAGCCCTCAACGCCATGTCAGCCGGTTGGATGAACGAGTTTGTCGAAGTGGTTTTGGGATCCTCTATCTTGATTCCCATTGCTATTGGATACTTGGGCGTTGATCGGGTTGTTGAATTAACCCAAAGTGGTGGTTTGGGCCTGGGTTTCAAAACCTTGCCCTATCTCTTCACCCAGTGGGGTCCCTTGATGGGGGCTGTGGCCGGTATTTGCTGGTTTGGATTGCTCTTCTTTGCAGGCATTACCTCTTCGTTGGCCATGGGAACTCCCGTGATGGCCTTTTTGCGGGATGAATTTGGTTGGAAACGCGGGCAATCTGCCTGGGCCTTTGGTCTCATAGTCTTGGTCCTTGGGGCACCGACCGTTTTCTTTTTTAACGAAGGTGTTTTTGATGAATACGATTATTGGGCCGGTACCGTGAGCTTGGTGGTTTTTGCCTTTTTTGAAGTCATCTTATTTGCATGGGTTTTTGGTATGGATCGTGGCTGGAAAGAAATCAACGAAGGAGCCGATATGCGAATTCCTGTTTTCTTTCGATGGGTGATTCAATACATCACGCCGGCCATTCTCTTTGCCGTCTTGATGGCATCGATACCGGATATTGTTTCCAAAATACAGAATCCGGGCAATGCCTACATTGTTGGTGCCCGAATTTTGCTATTGGCCTTGTATGCCGGCATTGCTTACGCAGTTTATGTGGCCTACAGGCGTCGTGTTTTGAGCGTTGGCCAAGGAAAAGTCAACAAATAATCCCCCTCCGATCCATCCTCCAATTTTGATCCTGCTTACATGTCAACACCTGCCTTGATAACCATGCTCCTAGCCCAGGGAACCGTCACCTTCTTTACCCTTTATTTTCTTTTCAAAGTGCTTCGATCACCTGCGCAGCCCGAAGAATCAGAGAATCCATGAGTTAAGCCGGATTTTAAGATGCGGGATTGGTGGGCCATGGGTCGAGGTGAGTCCTTGGGGTTGATAGGGATCTCTTTGTTCATCTTGGTGATGCCTTGGTTGCGTGGCTTGTTAACGCCCCAATTTGTCCCCATGGAAAGCACAGATCCCGCGCTCCTCGCCTCCAT
>CAIOCC010000141.1 GCA_903856555.1 uncultured Bacteroidota bacterium | reverse complement strand
ATGCGGGATAGTTTTTCGAAACCCTCCACAAACTCAGCCATGATTTTGAAAATTTGCCAAGAGGAGGAGGCTTTGATTTCGGTCCAGCTCTTTTGTTCAAAAGAGTTTTGAAGTCTTGTTTTGGAATCGTTATCGCTCATGGGTAGGGTTTAATCGTTGGTTACTTGGGGTTGGGCAACAGGGTTCGAAGGCCCCGAGAGTAGCCACAATCCCCCAAAGGTGAGGGCTCCGTTTAGAATCAGCAATTCAAATCCAAATTGATAACCCCCAAGCCATCGGTCTGCGTTGGCTTTGAGAATATAACAGAGCAACGGAGCGGCGACGGCCACCCAAGGAACCCAGCGATCCTGAACAGGCCTCTTGGTGGCCAGGCCAAAGGCAAACATCCCCAGCAAAGGCCCGTAGGTGTAGCCGGCGACGGTAAACAACTGGGTAATCAGCGATTCGTTGTGCAGGGAGTGAAAAATCAAAATTTGAACCGCTAGGAGTAGGGACATGCCCAGATGGACGATTTTGCGGGTGCGGGTGCTGCCTTTGCTTTGGTCAAAGCCCAAAAAGTCCACACAAAACGAAGTGGTCAGGGCGGCAAGAGCGGAGTCGGCCGTTGAATAGGCGGCCGCAATTAATCCGATAACAAAAGTTAAACCGGCCGCTACCGAAAAATGTTCAAAGGCCAGGGTGGGAAAAAGCAAGTCGGCCTTGGCGGGCAGAGCCAGCTGGTGGTGATCAGCGTAGGCGTACAACAAGTAGCCCAAGACCAAGAAAAGCAAGTTCACCAGCACCAGCACCAAGCTGAACCAAAACATGTTCTTCTGCGCATCCCGGAGATTGCGGCAGCTCAGGTTCTTCTGCATCATATCCTGGTCCAGACCGGTCATCACCACCGTGATGAAAATGCCGCTAAAAAACATTTTCCAAAAATTACGACTGCCGCTGTCCCCAAAAAATATTTGGTCCATCGGGGTGCCGGCCTGGGCTCCGTTATCCGGGCATCGAAGGGCGTCGCTGGTCATCGATTGGTAAAGTTCGAGGGTGCTCCATCCCAAATCCCCCATCATGCTGTAAACGCTAAACAAAACAGCCAATAACAAAAAGGCCGTCTGGAACGTATCCGTGATGACGATGGTTTTCATCCCGCCCCGGTAGGTGTAGAGCCAGATGAGGGCTATAGTCAAAACCACCGTAAGCGCAAAGGGAATTCCCAGCGGCCCCAGAATGAACCGATCCAAAATCATGGAAACCAGGTAAAGCCGAAAGGATGAACCGATGGTGCGCGATATCAAAAAAAACGATGCCCCGGTATAATGCGAGGAGGGCCCCAACCGCAAGCGCAGGTAACCGTAGATGCTGGTCAGATTCAGACGGTAATAAAGAGGCAGAAGGACTCGTATAATAATTTGATAGCCAACAAAATAACCCAAGACCAATTGGAAATAAGAAAAGGCGTTGTTACCACCGCCCGCTCCCACGGCTCCTGGTACCGAAACAAACGTGACCCCCGATAGGGAGGCGCCTATCATTCCAAAGGCCACCAGGTACCACGGTGCCTGGCGATCGGCCACAAAAAACGATTTGTTGTCCCCGCCCCTGGAGGTGAACCAAGAGGTCAGCACCAGGATACCAAAATAACCGAGGATCAAAGAGAGCAGGAGATAGGGACTCAATGGCGGGTGTTTGATGGCGAAGTTAAGGAAGGCGCGGGTCCTCGTTGGCTGTTGCTATTTTTGGGCTGTGGAATTGGGATCTCAATTGGTGCAGGATGCCGTGAATGCCTTTGCGCGTTTTCCGGGCATTGGCCGCAAGTCAGCGCTCAAGCTGGTTTTGCATTTGCTTCGCCGCGAACCCAGCGAGGCCTTGGGCCTGGGGGATGCCCTGAAACGCTTGGTCGAGGAAATCCGTTACTGCGAGCGTTGCTCTCATTTTAGCGACCATGCCTTGTGTTCGGTGTGCTCCAACCCGCGCAGGCAACACGAAACCGTTTGCGTGGTAGCCGACCCCCGTGATTTGATGGCCATCGAGCAGACCGGCCGGTATTCGGGCGTTTACCATGTCCTCGGTGGCCTCATCGCGCCCCTTGAGGGCGTTCAACCCGAGCAATTGCGGATCGAAGAATTGATGGCCCGGGTGGAGTCCGGGGTGGTGAAGGAGGTGGTTTTGGCCCTGAATTCAACCCACGAGGGCGAAACCACGGCTTTTTATTTGTCCAGGCGATTGGCCAACACGCCGGTTGCCTTGAGCACCTTGGCCCGGGGGGTTGCGGTTGGGGCCGAATTGGAATACGCCGATGAACTGACCCTGGGCCGTTCCATCGCAGACAGGGTGCCCTTCAAGGGCTGATGCGCGTTCATCCGGGGCCCATCGGGGGTGATGGCGTTGCCTGCAAGGGACAGGGGCAGGTTTTTTGGAGCCTTTGCGGCTGAAAGGCAGGTCGAACCTCGTATATTTGCGGTCCTTTGCCCGGAATAGTCCGGTCAAAGGTCAAATTTCAATCAAAAACAAGTGGATACGTTAAGTTTCAAGACTGTCTCTGCCAACCGTCAGACGGTTGTGAAGAAGTGGTACGTCGTTGACGCCAACTCAGAGATTGTGGGACGCCTGGCCACCCGCATTGCTTCGGTTCTCCGGGGCAAGCACAAAGCCAGCTACACCCCACACGTAGACTGCGGGGACAATATCATTGTCATCAACGCAGACAAGGTGAGGTTTTCGGGCCAAAAAATGGGGGTAAAAGATTATTTCTTTTATTCCGGTTATCCCGGCGGTAAGCGCCTGGAGACGGCCAAGGAACTGATGAAACGCCGCCCAACCTACGTGCTGGAGAAAGCTGTTCGTGGCATGCTCCCCAAAAACCGGCTGGGTCGCGAGATGTTTCGCCACCTGCATGTTTATGCCGGTGCCGAACACCCGCATGGCGCTCAGAACCCCGAAAATCTAACCTTTTAATTCATGTCCCAGACCAACACCATTGGTAGGAGAAAAACCGCTGTTGCCCGGATCTATCTGACCCCCGGCAGCGGTAGCATCACGGTCAACGGCCGTCCCTACAACGAATACTTTCCGCTGGAGACCCTCCAGCAAAAGGTCAACAAGGCCTTTGCAGCGACCCAGACCCTGGGTCAATACGATGTCAAAGCCAACCTTAGCGGCGGTGGTGTCTCCGGACAGGCCGACGCTCTTTTGCTTGCCCTGGCCCGTGCCCTTAACGAGCTCAATCCCGACTTCCACACCCCGCTCAAGGCCGAAAAGCTGTTGACCAGGGATCCACGTATGGTGGAGCGTAAGAAGTTCGGACGCCGGAAGGCCCGTCGTCGTTTCCAATTCAGCAAACGTTAATCGGAGGAAAGACCATGGCACAAGTTACACAGCAAGAAATGTTGGATGCAGGCGTTCACTTTGGACACCTCAAGCGCAAATGGCATCCCAAGATGGCTCCGTACATCTTTATGGAGAAGAACGATATTCATTTAATCGATCTAAACCATACCCAGTCCAAACTCGAAGAGGCTTCCAATGCGATTCGTTCGATTGTTCGCTCCGGTCGCAAAGTTCTCTTTGTAGCCACCAAGAAGCAGGCCAAAGAAATCATCGAGTCCGAAGCTCAGCGTTTGAACATGCCCTACGTGACCGAGCGTTGGTTGGGTGGTATGCTCACCAATTTTGCGACGGTTCGCAAATCCATCAAAAAGATGTCCAACATCGACAAGATGGAGCAGAACGGAACCATGGCCACTTTGTCCAAGAAGGAGCGCCTGATGATATCCCGCGAAAAGGAAAAATTGCAGCGCGTTTTGGGCGGTATCGAAGAATTGAACCGTCTCCCAGCAGCCCTCTACATCGTGGATATCAAAAACGAGCACATTGCGGTCAAGGAAGCCCAAAAGTTGAACATCCCCACCTTTGCGATGGTGGATACCAATTCGGATCCCACCCAGGTGGATTTCCCGATTCCTGCCAACGATGACGCCACCAAGTCCATTGCTTTGATTACCAGAGCAATCATGGATGCCGTCGCCCAAGGTCTGGAAGAGCGCAAATACGACAAGGACAGCGCAGAGGAAACCGAAGCTGCTGCGACCGAAGCCGTTGCAACCGAAGCGCCCGCTGTTGCTGCTGAAGTAACTGCCGAAGCGCCCGCTTCCAACGAAAGCACCGAGGCCCCCGAGGAGAACGCCGCCGTTTAACCGGCTCGTTTTCTTGGATCTCCGCAGAACCCTGCTCCATTGACCTGCATTTTCGCCTTGCATCGGCTTTAGCTAGCCTTGTGTGGACGAATACAATTCAAAAACCAACCCGCCTTTAATCACAACCCCATGAACATAACCGCCGCTGATGTAAACAAGCTCCGCATGCAAACCGGAGCCGGCATGATGGACTGCAAAAAAGCCTTGACCGAGGCCAACGGTGACTTTGAAGAAGCCGTTGTCATTCTTCGCAAAAAGGGTCAAAAAGTTTCGGCCAGTCGTGCCGACCGCCAGGCCAACGAAGGAATCGTGGTTGCCCTGACAAACGATGCCCAAACCCGCGGTTTGCTCCTGGAGCTCAACTGCGAAACGGATTTCGTTGCCAAGAACGAAGATTTTACTTCCTTGGCCCGCAAATTGGCCGAGCATTGCATGGCCCATGGATTGGGTTCAGCGGAGGCTCTATTGCCAACGACCATGGACGGTGCGGTGGTTTCTGATTTGTTGGTCGAATACACCGGTAAAATCGGCGAGAAAATCGGCGTTAACCGCGTTGAGGTTCTGGAGGGTGAAGGGATTGTCACTTACATTCATAGCAATGGCAAATTGGGTGTATTGGTTTCTCTCAACCACGGCCTGAACGAGGACGTTACGCTGGCCGGTAAGGATGTCGCCATGCAAATCGCCGCCATGAGCCCGATCGCCGTGGACAAGGACGATGTGGATCCTTCGCTGATCGAGAAAGAAATTGAAATCGGCAAAGACCAAGCCCGTGCTGAGGGCAAGCCCGAAGCGATTTTGGAGAAGATTGCCATGGGCAAGCTGAACAAGTTTTACCAAGACCAAACCCTTCTCAACCAAGCCTTTGTGAAGGACAACGCCGTTACCATTGCACAGATGTTGCAAAAGGTACAGGCCGGTTTGACGGTCAAAGCATTTCATCGCGTTTCCATCGGCGCCTAAGCCCGACCGCTCATGAAATACAAGCGGGTCTTGCTCAAACTAAGCGGGGAAGCCCTTATGGGGGCCCAGCAGTTTGGTATTGATCAGTCCGTCTTGGATCGTTACGCTTCCGAAATCGAAGCCAGTGTCAAACGCGGTGTCCAAATCGCCGTTGTCGTTGGTGGTGGAAATATTTTTCGGGGGGTTCAAGCAGAATCTGGTGGGATGGAGCGTGCCCAAGGTGATTACATGGGGATGCTTGCCACTATGATTAACAGCATGGCCTTGCAGGCCGCTCTGGAAAAAAAGGGAATCACAACGCGTTTGCAGTCCGCCATCAAAATGGAGCAAATCGCCGAACCTTTCATCCGCCGTCGGGCCGTCCGTCATCTCGAAAAGGGCCGGGTGGTCATTTTTGGGGCCGGAACCGGGAATCCTTATTTTACTACCGATACCGCGGCTTCGTTGCGGGCGGTTGAAATCCATGCCGATGTTATTCTCAAAGGAACGCGGGTGGATGGGATTTACGACAAGGATCCCGAGAAACACAGCGATGCGGTACGCTACCAGACCCTTCAATACAGCGAAGCTTTGATTGGCAATCTGCAGGTCATGGACATGACCGCCTTTGCGTTGTGTCAGGAAAATCGCTTGCCAATCATCGTCTTTGACATGAATCGGCACGGTAACCTGTTGAAGGTCATCGAAGGCGAAGAAATTGGAACCCTGGTTCGCTAAAACCAAGTTGAGCCCTTTTGGCCGGGGGCGTTTGAGGGACTTGTTCCTAGCCCTTTGTTTGGGAATTGTTACAACAATTAAAGTCCAGGCCGGAAGTCTGGATTCGGTGCAGCAGGTTTACATCAAACAATACCAAGCTTTGGCCATGGAGCATATGCGCGTGCACCGCATTCCTGCTAGTATCACCTTGGCGCAGGGTCTCTTGGAGTCAGCCGCCGGGACCAGCCCTTTGGCTCTGAAAGGCAACAATCATTTTGGGATCAAATGCGGGATGGGATGGAAAGGAGATTCGATGCATGTGGACGATGACCGACTCATGGATTGTTTTCGGGTTTATGCGCATCCCGATTCATCGTTTGAGGACCGTGTACGTTTTTTGGGTAAGGCCCGCTACCGTTTTTTGTTTGATAGCCTGGCGGTCACCGATTACAGGGGTTGGGCCTTGGGTCTCAAAAAGGCCGGCTACGCCACGGATACGGCTTATCCACCCCGCCTTATTGGCTTGATTGAACGTTTGACCTTGCATCGCCTGGATACCCTGGCCCTGGCCCTTTCGAAAGCAACGGAGGAAGAGGTGGTCCCCGTTTCGGTTTCGCCTTTGTACAGTGCCGAGGCCGAAAAACAGGGCTGGATTATCGTAACACGACCGGGAGATAGTCCCTTGTCCGTCGCTGAACGCGCGGGACTCCCTCTGGTCAAATTGCAGGCCTACAACAACCTGCGCCGGGATGAAAATCGTTTTGAACCGGGTCGGGTGCTGATCATCAACCGTTACCGTTATGAACGAGAGCTTAAATCCCAAAAAGCTCTTTCTCCAAGAGCGCCAGCCAAAGGTGAATAATCCGGATATGGGATTCCTGGGCACGGTCGGCGGTCCCTTCGGTGGGAACACCCAAGCAGACATCACTGACCGAAGCCAATTCCCCTCCATCCCCGGAGCCCAAGCCTAGGACGAGCATGCCCCGTTCCTTGGCTTTGCGGCAAGCCCGTAACACATTGGCCGAACGGCCCGAAGTCGAAATTCCCACCAAAACATCCCCGGGGCGCCCCAAGGCTTCGACCCCTCTTTCAAAGACCGCTTCGTAGCCAAAATCGTTGGCTGCGCAGGTCAAAAATCCAGGATCGCTGAGCGCCAAAGCCGCCAAAGCCGGACGATCCTTGCGAAACCTTCCGCTCAATTCTTCGGCCAGATGCATGGCATCGCTCATGCTACCTCCGTTCCCGCAACACAAAATTTTGTTTTGATTTCGAAGTGCCTGGGCCATGTGTCCGGCCGCTAGCAGAATTTGATGATGCAGGGCCTGATCCATAACAAAGGATTGATGCATCCGATGCATCTGATCCAATTCGTTGTTCAGGAGGGCCTTCAGGACCTCGGGAGTCGATGGCTGTTGGTTCATGGATTAGCGTGGGGCGGATGCTTCCCGGAATTGACGGATGCCCTGATCCAAAAATGTACGGAACAATTCGGGGTCCGGATCGTAGGAGGCCGGAGGCGCCAAGGACTTGCCTTCGTGATCCAGCAAAACATAATAAGGCTGTGAATTGGTTTGGAACAGCGTGGCCTGCAGGTCGCTGCAACGGGCCCCCAATTGATCAATCCACTGCCCGCTGAACGTGGAACGGTACTGTTCCGCAGCGGGTAGGGGTGTTTTGTCATCCACATAAAGGGAAATCAGGACCACTTCGTTGCGAAGTCGGTCCAGGATATCGGGCAGGACCCATACCGAGGCCTCCATCTTGCGGCAATTCACGCAGCTATGCCCCGTAAAATCCAACATAACAGGCTTGTTGACACGACGAGCATAGGCCATGCCCTCTTCGTAATCAAAGAAGGAAGGAAGATTGTGCGGTGCGTGTAGGATATCGCTGTATTTGGCAACGGGTTGATCCGAAGACTTCCCGGAAACGGGACCGTGTGTTGTTCCTAACACAAAATCTTGACCTGCTAGCGGCGGAACAAAGGCGTTGACGGCATGCAGGGGAGCCCCCCAAAGACCCGGTACCAAATACAGGGTAAAGGCTATCGAAGCGATCGCCAAGGTCATGCGGACCAAACCCAAATGGGCCATCGGGCTGTCGTGGGAAAAACGGATGAACCCCAAAAGATACAGGGACAAGAGGGTGAAGATGGCAATCCATAACACCAGAAATATTTCGCGGTCGAGAATCCCCCAATGGTAGGCCAGGTCCACATTGCTAAGGAATTTGAGGGCAAAGGCCAATTCCAAAAAGCCCAAGACGACTTTGACGGAATTCATCCAAGAGCCGGAACGAGGTAATTGTTGCAGCCAGTTGGGGAATACCGCAAAGAGGGTGAAAGGCAGGGCCAAGGCCAGCGAAAAACCCAGCATCCCGATGGCCGGCCCCAGGAGTGCTCCACGAACGGCTGCTTCGACCAGAAGGGTCCCGATGATGGGCCCGGTGCACGAGAACGAAACAAGGGCGAGGGTAAAGGCCATAAAAAACAAACCTCCCCAGCCCCCTTTATCGGCCTGTTGATCTGCTTTGTTGGTCCAGGACGAGGGGAGGGTGATTTCGAAGGCCCCCAGAAAGGAAAACCCAAAGACGAGGAGCATCCCAAAGAAAACCAGGTTAAAAACGATGTTGCTGGCCATGTTGTTCAAGGCATCCGAACCAAACAGCAGGGTAACGCCCATGCCCAACGCCACGTAGATGACCACGATGCTGAGTCCGTATCCCAAAGCCATGGTCCAGGTCCGGCCTTTGGAGCCTCCTTGTTTGGTGAAATACGAAACCGTCAAGGGAATCATCGGGAAAACACAGGGCGTTAGCAGGGCCAAGAGCCCTCCTGCAAATCCGGCCAGCAACAAGGTCCACCAACCGGAGCCTTCTTTGGGGTTTTGGGAAGGGGTGGAGGGGTTTTTCTCCCGGATTTCCCCTTGGTTCATGGTTTCATTCGCCGAAAGGTTTCCTTGGGCGCTGGTATCGTTGGCTGGGTTCTCCGTCAACGTGTCCGGTAGGTTTCCGGATGGGTCGATGGAGCGGTCGGTGTAGCCCTCTAGTTTCCAGCGGAGGCTGCGTTCCTGCGGGGCCAGGCATTGCCGGTCATCGCAGGCCATGTAGTTGACCGTGCCGGTGATTTCAGCCATGGCGCGGTACACCCGCAAATCCTGGGCAAAACGAGCTTTTCCCTCAAACGAACGAACCACGAGCCCATCAAAAAGAGGGGCTGCCTCTTCGTGTACTTTGCTGAGCTCCTGCACGTTGCCGATTCGACGGATCCCGGCCGGCAAGCGCAGTTGAAAGACCGTGGGTTCGGGCCCAAATTGATCCGGCCCAAATTTCATAAATTGGGAATACAAATGCCAGCCCTCGTCGATTTGGGCATCCATCACCAAGCGGGCGGTGCTGTCGTTTACCCGCGTGACGGAGGTGGTCCATCGAACCGGGTCCAGCATCTGGGCCGAAACAAGCCCGCTGCAGGTCGCCCATAAAAGGAGGATCCAAAGCCCCAACCCCTTGCCGCGCAAGGAATTCAGAATCGTTTGTTGATTGGCCAATCGTTTGGTTTTTAATGCGATATACAAGGGAGTAGGTCTACATATCCCAATGACCGAATTCCACGACTTCCACCAAATTGCCGTCGGGGTCTTCCATCCGAAAAAAACGTTTGTTGCTGTCGTACTGACCTTCGGATAACATTTTGTATTCGCTATCGCGTACTTCGTCGAGGTTGTTATCGAATTCACCGGGCGAAGCTTCGATGGACAGAAACTGATTCATGAACTCAGCGGCCGAACCGCCCGGAAATTCTTCCCCGCTTTTGAGCTGGTGGCAATAGAGCAGGTTGGAGCCGGCGTTAAAGATGGCGTGTTTGTCCTTGATATACGAGAGAACCGGAAATCCGCAGAGGTCTTGATAAAACGACAGACTTTTGCGGAGATTGCGGGATTTGAGGTGAATTTCGCGAATTCCTATAAATTGCATGATGAGTTGGATGAGCCTTCAGCAGTAAAGATAGGAAAGGTCAGTACTTTTGATAAAGCAAAAACGCCCCTGGATGACAATGCGATGGCCTTTGGGAATCAAGATGATGGTTGGCCTGCTTTTGCTGGTGGCCCCGGTGGAAACCTGGGCCCAGGGCGGGGCCATTGACCGCTATGCGGCCGGTTCCAAACGCAACCCACGAGCGGGTCGCTCGGCATCCAGTGCCCGAATGGAACGCACCCCTCGTCCTGAATTCATGCAGGAATTGACCACTGGTTTGTACTGGTACCAACCGACCGCCACCAGCCAGGGGCCCGGTTTGATTCTTCAGGGATTTAATTACAGCCCCCGTTATGCTTTTTGGTCCCCCAACGACTTGATGTCGGTGAGCGCCGGGTCCAATGTGGGACTGGCCCTGCAGTGGAGCAATTTTGGAAGCTTGTTCATGGTCAACGTCCCCCTGCTCGTGGAACTCAACCTGGGCCGAGGCAGCCTCGCAGATCGGGAGGATGCGGTGGGTTTCTTTGGGGGACTGGGCCTGGAATACAATTTCATCAATAATTTTTGGCTGAATCAGGAGGTGGACGCCTTTGGGAATATCATTCGGGAATACCAGTCCAATCTAAATCAGTGGGGATTGATGTACAGCGCCGGTGCCCGGGTTTTGCTCGGGGGTCGTCCTTATGTTCTGCGATTTTCGCAGTCGCTGGGGGTCCCAAGTCAAAATGTACGGGTGACCCACCTGGGCCTGGGTACGAGTTTGTATTAACATTGCGCGGCGACTTTTGGAAATATCTGTTGTTATCGTAAATTACAAGGTACCCGCGTACCTCTACTTGGCTTTGCAATCGTTGCAACGCTCGGCGGTTTATTTTGCGGAGGCCTATTCCCAAAGGGTGGGCGGCGCAGCACCTCCTTCGGGGCCACATCCTGCCCCCGGTTTGGTCGAGGTTTTTGTGGTGGACAACCATTCGGAGGACAACAGCGAACAACTTGTCACGACCCACTTTCCTTGGGTTCATTGGATAGGCAGCGATGAAAACCTGGGTTTTTCCAAGGCGAACAACCTCGCGCTGAAGCAATCCCAAGGTCGTTATGCGGTATTGCAAAACCCCGATACCGTTTTGGCCGAAGATACCCTGTGGCT
>CAIOCC010000140.1 GCA_903856555.1 uncultured Bacteroidota bacterium | reverse complement strand
TTGGGGACGGCTCGCTTCATCCTGGGCGCAGAGCGAGGACGAAGCCCCCGTCCATAAAACCTCGAACCCAACAAGAAAAGTGACAAGAACAAGGCGAAAACCTGAACGCATGGCCTTTCCTTAGTCTCGATCGAAAATCAAATCCAATAAACGATTCAGGTCTTCGGTGTTGGCAAAAGGAATTCGAATTTCACCCTTGCCCGTGGAACCGGCCTGCAAGCGTATGGGGCTTTCAAAGTGGCGGACCAAGCGGTTTTGCACCGCTTGATAGGCCGCTGCCTGGGTCAATGGAGCGGTCTTGGAAGGTGAACCAGTTGGATCAGCGGGACGGCGGTTCGAGGTTTCCAACGACTTGGCAAAGGCTTCCAAGGCCCGAACGCTCCAAGCACCATCGATGCAGCGTTTCATGGCCTCCAACTGCAAGTCAACTCGGCCGATTCCGGCCAAGACCTTGCCATGCCCCATTTCCAAAGCCCCGGAGCGCAGCGCGCTCTGAATCTCGGGAGGGCATTTGACCAACCGTGTGTAATGGGAAACATTGACCCGTGACATCCCCACCCGGTTCGCCACCTCGTCTTGGTTGAGCTTGCATTCTTCTTGAAGTCGCAGCAAGGCCAATCCGATTTCGATGGGGTTCAAGTCCTTGCGTTGCAAATTCTCCACCAGGGCCATCTCGATCATGCCCTGCTTGTCGGTTTCGATCACGTAGGCAGGGACTTCCTTTTTGCCCAGCAAACGAGCCGCGCGCAGACGACGCTCCCCCGATATCAACTGATAGCGGTTGCCAACCCGGCGAAGGGTCAGGGGTTGAATGATCCCTAGCTTTTCGATGGACGCCCGCAGCTCCTCCAGGGCTTCGGGATCAAATTGGTCCCGGGGTTGGAATGGATTGATTTCGATGAGGTCCACCGATACCACCCCCTCCTGTACAGCGGAATGGAGGATGTCCTGGTCTTGAGGGGACATGAGTTGGCTCAGCCCCCGGCCCAGCACCATTTTTTTGGAGGATGCAGCCATGGTTATTCGTCGCCCAGGTAACGTTCCTCGTGGGCTATTTGGGTTAAATTATTTTTCTGAAGAATTTCACGGGCCAAGAGTAAATAATTGGTGGCCCCTTTGCTAGCGGCATCGTGGTGAAGAACCGATACCCCAAAACTGGGGGCTTCGCTGAGCCGGGTGTTACGGTGAATGATGGTCTCAAAGGTCATGTGCCCCAAATTGTTACGAACGTCTTCCGCTACCTGATTGGAGAGCCTTAGACGACCATCGTACATGGTGAGTAAAATACCTTCCACGCTCAGCTTGGGATTAAAGCGGCTTTGAACAATTTTGATGGTGTTGAGCAATTTGCCCAAACCTTCGAGGGCAAAATATTCGCATTGGACGGGAACGATAACGGAATGGGCCGCGGTCAGGGCATTGACGGTGATCAGCCCCAGGGATGGCGAACAATCGATGATCACAAAATCAAATCGTTGAAGAACCCCATCGAGGGCATGTTCCAAAATCCGTTCTCGCTGAGGACGGTTGATCATTTCGATCTCCGCACCGACCAAGTCAATGGAGGAGGGTAGAATACTCAAGCGCTCCGCCTGGGTTGGGATGCAGGTATCAAGAACGTTCAGGTCGTTGACCAAGCATTCGTAAAGGCCCGCCTTCACGGTTTTGGGGTCGATGCCCAGGCCCGAGGTAGCGTTGGCCTGGGGATCCGCATCGATCAACAGGACACGGTATTCCAAGATGGCCAGGGCCGAGGCTAGGTTGATGGCGGTAGTGGTCTTGCCAACCCCTCCCTTTTGGTTCGCTACGGCGATTATTTTACCGTTTGGCATGAAGGGTCGTCTTGGTTAGAAATAGAAGGAAAGGAGGTGAGGCCTGCAATGTATTTTTGGAGCTTGAAGCCCAAAGATACACCGACGATTCTTGCCCTGCTGCGTTCCCTAGGCGCTTCCTTGGGGCTGATTCGATGGACCGTTTGGGCGGGCCTTGGATGGGCAGGGTGCGTAGGACTTGGATTGGAAGGGTGCGCTAGCCCCTCCCAGGATACCGCCTTGAATGTTTTTCATTACAACCAGGAAACTCCGATTCGAAGCCTGGACCCCGCCATGGCCCGGGATCAGGCTGGTATTTGGACAGCGAATCTCTTGTACAACCGTTTGGTGGAATTGGGTCCGGACCAAAACCCGGTGCCTTCCCTAGCCCACCGCTGGGAAATCCTCAACGAAGGTCGCCTTTACCGATTTTACTTAAGGGATTCGGTCTTTTTCCACGAAAACTCCTGCTTTGGTCCTGCCAAAACAAGGCCACTGCGGGCAGGGGACGTGGTGTATTCCCTCCAACGCCTCCAAGACCCGTCCACGGCCTCGCCGGGGGCTTGGATCTTTCGGGATAAGTTGGCCCCTCAGGGCATGATCGTGGTGGATTCGCTCACCCTGGAAATTCACCTTTCGCAGCCCTTCCCCCCCCTGCTCGGTTTGTTGAGCATGGGTTATTGTTCGGTCACCGCCCCGGAGGCCACCCGACGGTACGGTCGCGATTTTCGATCCCATCCGGTGGGAACGGGACCCTTTGCGCTGCGAACCTGGTTGGAGGGAGAAGGCCTGGTCTTGTCCCGCCACCCTCGGTATTTCGAGAAGGACGCTCGAGGCCAACGCCTCCCCTATTTGCAGGCCGTACAAATTCACCAGTGGACCGACAAGAGCACGGCCGCCATGGCCTTTTTGCAGGGCAAAATAGATTTGTTATCGGGATGGGAACCTGCTTTTCAACGACGATTTTTTGACGATGAATTGCAACTCAAACCTGATTTTGAAGGCCAATTTCAGGTGGTCCGTGGGCCTTACTTTAACACCGAATACCTGGGCTTTCTCTTGGACTCGAGCGCCAGCGGTGTGAACCGAGCCTTGTTAAACCCGTTGGTACGGCAGGCCCTGCATCATGCGACCGATCGGGTCACCATGGTACGTTCCCTGCGCCGAGGCGTTGGCTATCCTGGTCACGGTGGGCTGCTCCCACCCGGTCTCCCTGGTTTTGATTCAACCTCTTTGAATCCAAAGACTTCCAATCCTTACCAACCTCTTTTGGCCAGGGAAATCCTGCGCAAAGCGGGTTACGGACCCACCCATCCCTTGCGGTTGGTTTTGGAGACCAACCCGTCCTATGCTGATATCGCCCAGTACCTGCAAAGTCTTTGGGCCCCGCTCGGGATCCAAGTCGAAATCAAACTGAGCCAAGGTCCAGCGCTACGTCAAATGCTCAGCGGAAAAGAAGCGTCTTTCTTTAGGGCCAGTTGGATTGCCGATTATGCCGATGCCGAGAATTACCTGGCCCTGGCCTACGGCCCTAACCAAGTGCCCAACGGACCGAATTATACGTGCTACCAGGACAGCATCTACGATGGACTTTATCAAAGAGCCCTTCAAACAACCGATATTCAGGAGCGCCACGCCTTGTACCGTCGGTTGGACGCTCGAATTCAGAAAGCGCGACCCTTGATTGTATTGTATTACGACATGATGCTGCAATTGTTGGCAACAGGATGGGAAGGCTGGCATGTAAGTCCCTTGAATAGTCCGGACTTTCGCTACCTTCGCCGCGTTCCAACCCGATAAGGTCGTGATTCCTACCAACCGCACCCTGCTCAAGGACCATTGGGTTCTGGCTTGGCCCATCATCTTGGGACAAATGAGCCATATGGCCCAATCGGTGGTGGATTCGGTGATGGTTGGAGGCTTGGGGGCCGTTCCCCTGGCCGGGGTATCGGTGGCCGTAGGGGTCTTTAATGTGCTTCTGGTTTTTGGTATTGGGTTATCGCTGGCGGTCACCACACTAAGCGCCCATGCACGCGGTCAAAACGATACCGAAGAAGGCGGGAGGGTTTTGTTGCACGGTTTTTGGGTATGCCTTTTGGCCGGGGTCTTGATGCAAGGGCTCTTGATGCTCGGCATGCCTTGGTTATCGCTGTTGAACCAAAAACCGGAAGTCGAAGCGCAGATGCGGATCTACTTGCAGGCTTTGGGGTATTCCTTTTTGCCCATCATGCTTTTTCAAGCCTTTCGGCAGTTTATCGAAGGGTTGGAATGGATGAAGCCG
>CAIOCC010000139.1 GCA_903856555.1 uncultured Bacteroidota bacterium | reverse complement strand
TAAACGGCCGAACGCGCATTGTTGATTTCAAATCAGGTATCCTCAAAAACAATGCCAGCGAATTGCGGATCAAAAGCGTCGAAACATGTTTTGACGGCGAACACAGCAAGGCTTTCCAACTAATGTGTTATGCGTGGATGGCCTATCGCTCGGAACCAGAGGCCTATGCCCAGGGCTTGGAACTGGCCATCCTACCCCTCCAACAAGCCGAAGGCGGGCCCCGCCTGCTGGAAATCGACCAACAAAGCCTTCTAACCGTCCAACGGCTGGAAGAATTTGAAGGTTTTCTGCTTCAACAACTGCGGGATCTGCTTGCTCCTGACCGCTCCTTCCAAGCCACAACGAACACTCGAAAATGCACCTATTGCGATTTTAATCGAATCTGCCAGCGATCTCAGGATGACTGAGGCTACCGGTTTGGTTGTATTTTGGACAGGTAAACCGTTTTGCTATGGCCCCCGTTGCCCCCTTTAACCTCACCCAATGGCTGACCGATAACCGGCATTTGCTTCGGCCACCGGTCGCCAACAAGAACCTTAGCCCCCAGAGCGAAGACTATATTGTGATGGTCGTCGCCGGACCCAACGCCCGCAAAGACTACCACTACAACGAAACCGAGGAGATCTTCTATCAATTGGAGGGTTGTATCACGGTCAAAACGCAACAAAACGGTCAATGCGTCGAGTACCGACTGGGCCCGGGCGATTTATTCCTCTGTCCAGCCAAGATTCCCCATTCGCCGGTACGCGAAGAAGGTTCCTTGGGCTTGGTCATTGAACGCAAGCGGGCTGGCAGGGGGTTCACCGACGGTCTCTTATGGTTTTGCGAGTCCTGCAATCACCCACTGCACGAAGCCTACTTTGAATTGCACGATATCGAAAAAGATTTCCTTCCCCATTTCAAGGCTTTTTATTCAGACCCTGAACGACTCTTGTGCAAGGCCTGCGGGCATTCGATGGAAACCGACCCCCGCTTTGTCTAAATAGGCCCGGTTTGCGTTCCATTGACATCCATACCCACATCCTTCCGCGGGATTTACCGGACTGGGCAGCTCGCTACGGACCGGGCGATTGGATCTCCCTGCGTCACCAAGAAGGAGCCTGCCCAGCCTGTGCCCTCATGGTCCAAGGAGACCGTGTTTTTCGAAAAATTGAAGCCAATTGTTGGGACGAGGAGGAGCGTATCCGAGAAACCACCGACTTGGGAGAACACCTTCAAGTCCTTTCCACTATTCCGGTGCTTTTTCATTATTGGGCTCCGGCCGCCAACGCCTTGGATACCTCCCGGTTTTTGAACGATCATTTGGCCGAAACCGTGCGGCGTCATCCCCGTCATTTTTTGGGTTTGGGAACCCTACCCATGCAGGATCCAGACCTGGCTTGCCGAGAATTGGAACGATGTGTTACGGAATTGGGATTGTCCGGCGTCCAAATTGGCTCGCATATCAACCAATGGAATTTGAACGACCCGGCCCTGCATGGTTTTTATGCGCATGCCGAGGCGTTAGGTGCTTCCGTCTTTGTCCACCCTTGGGATATGGTTGGTCAAGAAAAAATGGACCGGTATTGGTTGCCCTGGCTTGTTGGGATGCCGGCCGAATCGGCCTTGGCGATTTGTTCGATGATCTTTGGGGGTATCTTCGAAAAGTTCCCTAGCCTGAGGGTGGCTTTTGCCCACGGTGGGGGCTCATTCCCCGGAGGCTTGGGCCGGATTGTGCGAGGTTACGAAACCCGTCCGGATTTGGTCGCGGTTGACAATCCCCACCACCCGACCTCCTACCTGGGCAAGTTCTGGGTGGACTCCCTGGTGCACGATCCCCATATGCTTCGCTATCTCATGGAAATTGTTGGCTCCAACCGGGTTGCCTTGGGCAGTGATTACCCCTTTCCATTGGGCGAATCCCGCGCAGGCACCCTGATACGTGCCATGAACCTGGAACCCGAACAAGAAAAAGATTTATTGTACCGTTCCGCCCTGCAGTGGCTCAATTTGGAGGAGGTCGATCTATGGGGCCCTTAGGTGTTTTTGATTCGGGGCTTGGGGGACTGACGGTGCTCCAGCAAATTCGGGGAACCCTCCCTGACCTGGATTTGTGTTACTTGGGAGATAACGCCCGCGTTCCCTACGGCAACCGTTCCTTTGAAACCGTTTACCAATTTACCCGGGAAGGGGTCTATACCCTTTTGAAAGGGGGCGCGCCCCTGGTCGTGGTGGCCTGCAATACCGCCTCGGCCAAAGCGCTGCGCAGTATCCAACAGGTGGATTTACCGCTTTGGCAAAAAGAATTCAACGACGGCGGCCCTGAACGCCGGGTGCTGGGGGTCCTGAGACCCACCACCGAAAGGGCCGGCGCATTCACCCAAAGCGGTCACCTGGGCTTGTTAGCCACCCGAGGCACCGTTGAATCAGGCTCTTACACAACCGAAATTGAACACTTTTTTCCTGAAATAACACTGTATACCCAGGCCTGTCCCCTTTGGGTTCCATTGATCGAGGAAGGCATCCTCCAAGGCCCGGTGGCCAATGCCATCGTACAGGCTGATTTGAACGAACTCTGCGCCAAAGCACCGGGCATGGATGCCGTGATTTTGGGTTGCACCCATTATCCTTTGCTGGCCCCATTAATTCGGGATTTGTTACCAAAAAACATACGAATTTTTGAGCAAGGCCCCTTGGTGGCCCAAGCGCTGGCCCTTTACCTACAGCGGCATCCCGACCTGAGCGCTGCCTTGACACGGGGCGGCACGATTCAGTATTTCACCACCGAGGAACCACAGCGCTTTGATCGTCAGGCCTCCCGATTTGGGGGTCAACACGTACAGTCCAAACACATCGAATTGCTGGAACCTTGAAACAGGTCAGCGCGCACCTCACCCTTACCTTGGATTGGATTCGCCAAAGCAAAACGCAGGGCGATCCGGACAAGGCGATTCCCATGTCGGCCTATATGCGGAATCGTTTTGACTTTTTGGGGTGGCCCCAAGCGATTCGCCGTCAACATCAGCAAGGCCTGTGGGTTGGCCTTCAAGAGGACTGGGCAGCGTCGAAGGGCGAACCCCAGGATGGGTCCATACTAGCATCGCTAATCGATGTGTTATGGCAACAACCCGAAAGAGAATTTCAGTACACCGCCATGGAACTGGCCCTTCGGTACCGAGAGCATTGGGGTGATGATTGGATTGAACGTGTTTATGGTTGGATTCAAACCAAGAGTTGGTGGGACACCGTGGACTGGCTGGCCCCGAAGGCCTTGGGCTGGTACCTACTCAACAAAAAGACCTCCACAGGACGCGTGACTGCCCTCAACACCCCCCTGCTCGAAAACGTTCTCGCCGAACTCCACGCCCACCCCAACCTGTGGATGCAACGATCTGCCTTTATCCTGCAATTGGATTTTCGGGAACAAACCCGCTTTGACCTATTGTCCAAAATGTGTTTAGAAAAAGCCACAACGCAGGAGTTTTTCTTGGCCAAAGCCATGGGCTGGGCCCTGCGCCAATACGCCCGACAGGAACCAGAAACCGTGTTATCCTTTGTGAGAAGCCATCCTCAATTACCTGCGCTCACCCGCCGGGAGGCTATCAAGCACTTGGCTTGATTCTTTCCACAACGGTAGGGCCGGCAAAGGACAGAATAAATACATAGGCTGACCCCCAACGGGATGCTCAAAGGCCAAACCGTACGAATGCAGGGCGATGGAATGATCCTTGAGGGCGACAGGGTACCCGTATTTGACATCCCCCGCAATCGGATGCCCCATCGCCGCCAATTGGGCTCGGATCTGGTGGGGCCGCCCGGTGAGGGGGTGGACTTTGAGTAGAGACTGCCCACGCAAATGGGCCAAGAGGGTGTAGTCCAGAACCGCTTCTTTGGAGTCCCGAACTTCGTAATCGTGGGCCTGCACTCGGTTTTTTTCGTGGTTCTTTTTGAGAAAATGCTTGAGGGTCCCGGTTTCCCGGTTGACTTTGTCCCGAACCAATGCCAGGTATGTTTTACGTACCAGACGCTCACGAAAAAGTTTGTTCATTCTTTCAAGAGCCTTGGAGGTCTTGGCAAAAAGCACCAATCCCGAAACCGGTCGGTCGATTCGATGCACCACCCCCATAAAGGCCTCGCCTTTTTTTTGGTGACGAATCGCCAAGTCTTCGCGCACCAGCGAAAAAAGATCCGGGTCTCCCCCGGGATCCGGCTGAGTGAGCATGCCAGCGGGTTTGAAAACCGCAATTAAATGATTGTCTTCAAACAAAATATGCCAATGCATGGGAGAGTGGTGGGGGTTTTGAAATTCCGAAGGAATTCGAAAGAGATTTAGTATTGTTCGGCAGGTGAAGGGAAGTCACCCGAACGTACATCGCGGATATAGGCCTGTACCGCTTCGGTGACCAGACCATCCAATTGAAGGTAACGTCTGAGAAATCGGGGTGAAAACTCGCTGTTCAAACCCAGCATATCGTGCATCACCAGGACCTGCCCATCCACCCCCGATCCAGCGCCAATGCCAATGACAGGAATGCTCAAGGTGGACGCCACTTTTTGGGCGAGTTTGGAAGGGATTTTCTCGAGCACCAACCCAAAACAACCGGCCTCTTGCAAGGCCACGGCATCTTCCAAAAGGCGTTCGGCCTCCTGTTCTTCGCGGGCCCTCACCGAATAGGTTCCAAATTTGTAGATGGATTGGGGGGTTAAACCCAAATGCCCCATCACCGGGACCCCGGCTGTCAGAATACGGACTACGGATTCAACCACCTCGCGCCCCCCTTCCAACTTGACCGCATGGGCACCCGCTTCTTTCATGATACGAATGGTGGATTGCAAAGCCTCTTTGGAATTGCCTTGGTAGGAGCCAAACGGCAAATCCACGACCACCAACGCCCGCTGAACCGCCCTGACCACCGATGATGCATGGTAGATCATTTGATCCAAGGTGATCGGCAGGGTGGTTTCGTGTCCGGCCATGACATTCGATGCGGAATCCCCCACCAAGAGGACATCCACCCCGGAGCGATCCAGAATCCGGGCCATCGTAAAATCATACGCCGTCAACATGGCGATTTTTTCGCCGGCCTCCTTCATTTCGGCCAGGGTATGGGTTGTAACCCGCTTGACTTCGCCGTGTACGGACATGCTTTGGAATTAAAGTCTCATAAAAATCCGGAATCCTTCAAAAAACAAGGAACTCCAACGTTCAGGGCACAAAATACACCTTAATTTAGCCCCTTGTCCACCAATTTTCTGCCTTGAACTTTTTTGACTCTCTTACTGCCTTGCGTCTTTCTGGCTTCCAACCCAGACCTCTAGCCTTCTTCGCCCTGTTGATGGGACTCTTGGTCTCCTCCTGCAGCACCGACGTGGACGTGAACGCCCCCTGGAAGGAACAAACCATCGTGACCTGCCTGGTGGACCCCAATCAGCCGGTTCATTACCTGCGCATCCACAAAGCCTTCCTGGATCCAACCCGCAATGCGCTGGTGGTATCGGCCATCCGTGACTCCTTGTACCACGATCCCAGTCGCACCAGGGTTTGGATTGAGATCTGGAAAAATGGGGTATTGCGTGACAGCCTGGCCTGCACACCGATGGATACGGTCCTAAGCGGTGGAGGGGGCCTATTTCCGGATACCTTGCGCCTTTACCGCTTTTCTTCCCCATTGGTCGCGGGCCAACCCCGTTTGGACAGCAGCGCTGAACATCGCCTTCGCATTCTGACACCCGGTGGTCAATCGCTGAATGCATCCCTCTTCCCCATCGGACGTAACAATTCCCTGCCCGGTGGGCTCCCCCCCGGCGGAAACCTCCCTCCCAATTTTGGCGGACTCAATTGGAGCGCGAACCAGGGGCATCAAGTGGCCTTTACCCTACCAGTCAACACCTCCCGCTATAATTTTGGCATTCGAGCCTATTACGACGAATGGTGTGCCGATTCGGTGCCTCCCGGCCCACCCCCCCATCCTGACACGCCGGGGCTTCGCCTTCGTTCCATCGAATGGCCCATCACCACCAACGGCCTCAACCCTGGCCTTGGTTTGGTAACGAGGGTTTTTGGTAAAAATCTTTTTTCGTTGCTCAATGCCTCCTTGGCCAAAGAACCCAGAACCCATCGGCGACTGCGGGGCACCCTCTTTCATTTCTACTGGCTGGACGAGCCATTTGGCACTTATCTGGAGGTCACCAATTCCAGCCCATCCATGTCGGACGTAAAACCCTCCTATACCAATATCAACAATGGTTTAGGACTCTTCGCCGGTCGGCGGGAGTGGCCGGATCCTATCACGGATGCCCAAAACCCGGGGTATCCCTTCAGCAGTCGATTCTATCGTCAGGCCTTAGGGGGAATCGGCACCGACAGCCTTCGTTTGAAGTATCCGGACCTCAACTTTCAGCCATAATTGCCCTGGCTTGAGGCCTAATGGGGACCTATTGACCTGGGTAACTGCCAAAATGTCGCGTATTGCCCTTTTTATCGGCCCAAGACTGATTTGGCATTGTTCTTGAATGAAGAGGGGAAAACTTAAGCGAATCCTATGAAAAAGATCATCGGCATTGACCTCGGAACCACCAACTCGTGTGTATCCGTTATGGAAGGCAACGAATACGTTGTTATTCCCAACAGCGAAGGTCGCCGCACGACCCCGTCCATCGTCGCCTTTTTGGCGAACGGAGAAATTAAGGTCGGGGATCCTGCCAAGCGCCAGGCCATCACCAACCCCGAAAAAACCATTGCATCCATCAAGCGCTTTATGGGGCGCAAACACTCGGAAGTCAGCGAAGAATTAAGATATGTTGCTTACGCCGTGACCAAAGGGGATAACGACACCCCTCGCGTCAAAATTGACGACAAACTGTACACCCCTCAGGAAATTTCGGCCATGACCCTTCAAAAGATGAAGAAAACGGCCGAGGACTACCTAGGTTATGAAGTGAACGAAGCCGTTATCACCGTTCCGGCCTACTTCAACGATGCACAGCGCCAAGCCACCAAAGAAGCCGGAGAAATCGCAGGCCTCAAGGTCGCCCGTATCGTTAACGAACCAACCGCAGCCGCTTTGGCCTACGGTCTTGACAAAAAAACCTCCGACCTCAAGGTCGCCGTCTTTGACTTGGGCGGTGGAACCTTTGATGTTTCCATTTTGGAATTGGGTGACGGCGTATTTGAAGTCAAATCCACCAACGGAGATACCCATTTGGGCGGTGACGACTTTGATCAGGTGATTATTCAGTGGATGGCCGATGAGTTCAAAGCCGATGAAGGCATGGACTTGACCAGAGACCCGATGGCCTTGCAACGCCTCAAGGAAGCCGCCGAAAAAGCCAAGATTGAACTTTCTTCTTCATCGGAATCCGAGATCAATCTCCCGTATATCACGGTGGTTGACAATGTACCCAAGCACTTGGTTCGCAAACTAACCCGTGCCAAATTCGAACAATTGGCCGATTCCTTGATTCAACGAACTTTGGAACCCTGCAAACAAGCCATTAAAGATTCGGGCTATTCCACCTCGGATATTGACGAAGTGATTTTGGTAGGCGGTTCAACCCGTATCCCCAAAATTCAGGAGGTGGTCGAGTCTTTCTTTGGAAAGAAGCCCTCCAAAGGTGTGAATCCGGACGAAGTGGTCGCCGTAGGCGCCGCCATTCAAGGTGGTGTTTTGACGGGGGATGTAGAGGGCGTTCTCCTGTTGGATGTCACCCCGCTTTCGCTGGGTATCGAAACAATGGGAAATGTTATGACCCGACTCATTGAGTCCAATACCACCATTCCCTCCAAAAAAAGCCAGGTCTTTTCAACCGCCGCTGATTCCCAACCATCGGTCGAAATTCATGTATTGCAAGGCGAGCGCCCTATGGCGGCCGACAACAAAACCATTGGCCGCTTTCACTTGGATGGTATTCCGCCCGCCCCTCGCGGTGTTCCACAAATTGAGGTCACCTTTGACATCGATGCCAACGGTATTCTCAACGTATCGGCCAAAGACAAAGCCTCTGGAAAAGAACAAAAAATCCGTATCGAAGCATCGTCCGGACTTAGCAAAGAAGAAATCGAACGCATGAAGCAAGAGGCTGCTGCCAACGCCAGTTCCGACGAACAACGCAAGCAGGAAGCCGAAACCATTAACGCCGCCGATTCACTGATTTTCTCCACCCAGAAACAGCTCAAGGATTATGGCGACAAGATTCCTGCCGAAAAACGCAGCGCCATCGAGTCAGCCCTCCAAACCTTGCAGACCGCGCACGCTTCCAAGGATTTAGCCGCCATCACCACCGCAACCGCTGAGCTCAACAAACAATGGGAAGCGGCCTCGGCCGATATGTACCAGGCCAGCCAACAAGGTCAGGGCGAAACCCAGACCGACGGCAACACCGGGTCCAACAACAGCGCCGGCTCCGCCGAGGATGTCACCGACGTCGATTACGAAGAAGTTAAATAAAACGGATGCCGGCATCCTATCTCCAGCGAATCCTAGCCATCATTGCCTTGGCGATGATGGCAGGGTGTCGCTCTGAATGGTTAGGCGATTTGCGCCCGAATCTTTCCCCGGAAACCTATGCCGTGGTGGATAGCATTCAGCGTAGCGGGCCGGATCGCTTGCCCACCACCGTTCAACTGCATTGGTGGGGTCTTGATCCGGACGGGACGGTTGCCAAATTCGAAATGCGGGTCGGACCCCAACCTTTGGGCAATCTGCCATGGACAACGACCTTGGCCAACGATACACTGGTTCGGCTCAATCTGCCTCCTGGCCCTGACTCCTCGGACTTTGTTCTGGAAATCCGCGCGACCGATAACCAAGGCGCGACCGACACAACGCCGGCCCGCTTGATCTTACCGCTTCGTAACACAGCCCCCGTTCTTTCCTTTGTTTACAACCCCGATGGTGGCAGTGCCTTGGCAGGGGCCTTCCCGGTTTTGACCTTTCCGGTTTTGGGTTATCGCTGGGAAGGGAGTGACGCCGACGGCGATTCAACCCTCTTGTACTACGAGATCTGCCTCAACGATACCCTCAACGGGGATACGGTGCGCATACCGGCACGATACAACGAATGCATTCTGGACTGGGCACCCAATTCGGGACTTTGCCAAGTCCTGGCCGGACCTTCCGATTGGCCAATTACCAAACGCCTAGCCGGGTTGATTTTGGGAGACACCAACCGCCTTTATGTACGGGCCATCGATCAGTCCTTGGCTCCCTCTTCTTGGGTCGCCAGTCGGCCTTCCATGGTCCGACCCGCGGTGGCCACGGTGCTCTTGGTGAATGCCTATGGCAACGATCCCAACCCAGACCTTAACGCAGATACCCTATCGAATCGATACCTGGGTTGGCTTAACAGCCTAGGGGTTTCAAGCATCGCCGAGCTGCGCCTCTTCCAAAAATCCGGAAACCGCTATACCCAACTTTCGGTGAACGAACGAGTGCAGGCCCGCATCTTTGCGCGCTTTGGCCGCATCCTATGGATCGCCCCCGATTTTGAGTTGGCCCTGCAATTTTCATCCAAAACCCTGGGATCATTTTTCCAAAGCGGCGGACATCTTTTGTTAGCAGCAAAAGCCGATGCCGGAACACCGGCCTGGTCAACCGCCTACGAATCCTCCCCCATCGACTCGGTCACCGAAATCCCGGCAGGTTCTAGTTTTTTGTTGACCGATACCTCCAGCTTACAGCCCCTCTCCACGCAATGGAACGGACAATCTTGGACCCTGCCCGCTTTGACCCATCAGGGCTTTTCGTCGGGCAATCGTCCCCTCAAACCCGGACCCTCCTCCACCTCCCTGTATCGAATCAATTTGTTGTTAAGAAACGACAACAACCCCGCCCCCCCCTTCCCCCTGTACTCGGGCCCCTCAACCTGCATGGTCATTCGGCAGAATTCCTTGAACGGCAGCACCTATACCTTATCCTCCATTGAACTGCATCGCATGTTGCCTGCAGCTTCTCGGCTGAACCTGCTCCAAAATCTTCTGACAAGGGTATGGCAACTGCCCTAACCCGCCTCGCCGTCTGGGCCAGCGGGACAGGAAGCAATGCCCAAAACCTAATCCAAGCTTTCAAAAACCACCCCAACATTCGCGTTGTTTTGGTGGTAACCAACAACCCGGATGCCCCGGTTGTCGCCAAAGCCGCTGCCCTCAAAGTCCC